>WTIF01000445.1:9151-18166 GCA_011522845.1 Deltaproteobacteria bacterium | reverse complement strand
GGTCGATATCTGGCAATGGACGCCTTTCTGTTTCTTGGTGTTCCTGGCAGCTCTGCAAGGCATCCCCAACGAGTTGATGGAAGCCGCCAAGATGGAAAGCAAATCCAAGTGGGGATTGTTCGCCAATATCATCTTCCCGATGCTGACTCCAACAATTGTCATCGTACTGCTGCTGCGTCTGGCAGAGGCCATCAAGCTCTTTGATATCCCGTTTGCCCTTACGGGAGGTGGGCCTGGTGTTGCCACACAGTCGATGTCATTCCTAGCCTTCAGAACCGGGCTACGTTGTTTTGACCTCGGCTACGCTTCAGCAATGTCGTACTGTTTGCTGATTATTGTAATGATCATCGTGACCCTCTTCTTCAGAAAATTGCGACAGAGTTACGCATAAGATGAAGCCCAAGCAGAACCAGCACCCTCTCAGGTATTCGATCTACTCGCTGATTGCCGTGGTTGCGGCAATGATCTTCTTCTTTCCAATCTATTGGGCCTTCTCAACGAGTCTGCGAAATCCACTAGACACCTTCACCGTCTCCGGTTTTGGAATCCCCTTCCTGAATTTTGACCCAACCCTCACCAACTGGGTGGATCAGCTCGCCACAGAGGAAGCCCGCAAGGCTGTTTACAATAGTACAGTCATCGCTGTTTTTGCTTCCATTCTAGCCTTGGCGTTAGGAATTCCTGCAGCTTACGCACTGGCCCGCTTTCGCTTCAAAACGATTTCCAACAAGGATCTGACTATTTGGTTTCTATCACAGCGTGTGCTCCCACCTGTAGCAACAGTGGTTCCATTCTACCTGATCATGCAGTTTCTGAATCTGTTGGACACACAGCTGGCGCTGATCCTAATCAACGCTACCTTTGTGCTACCATTTGTGGTTGTGATTGTGCGTCAGACCTTTCTGGATTTGCCTATTGAGTTGGAAGAGGCTGCCTTCATGGATGGAGCACGAAACTATGGAGCATTTCTTCGTGTTGCTTTGCCCTTGGCAGCTCCAGCCATTGCCGCCACCGGTTTGATCATGTTCGCTTTCACTTGGAACGAGTTTCTCTTTGCCATCACTTTGAGTAGCAAAGAAGTGATCACCATCCCGATTCACATGGCTGGTGCGGTGGATACGCGGGGAGTTCAGTTCTGGTTCATGGCTGTTCGGGCAATGATCGCGATGATTCCACCCGTTTTGATCGCCTTGTTAGCACAGCGTTATATTGTTCAAGGCCTCACCCTAGGGGCTGTAAAAGGATGATCACCCCTCTATCAATGTTGGAGGTCTCACGTGGCTGAAGTAAAACTGCGCGGCGTAAAAAAGTCATTTGATGAAGTGGAGGTGATCCACGGAGTTGATCTGGAGATCAAGGACCAGGAGTTTGTCGTTTTTGTCGGTCCTTCTGGATGTGGCAAGTCAACACTGCTACGGATGATTGCTGGCCTGGAGGACATCACTGCGGGTGAAATCTATATTGGTGACACCTACGTCAATGATCTGCACCCAGCAGATCGTGGAGCGGCGATGGTCTTTCAGTCCTATGCGCTCTATCCACACATGAGCGTGCGAGAGAACATCGGTTTTGGTCTCAAGCTGAATAAAGTGCCCAAGGCAGAGATTCAACGCAAAGTCGCTGAGGCAGCAAAAATTCTGAAGATTGAAGAACTGCTGGATCGTCGCCCTGCCCAGCTTTCTGGTGGTCAACGTCAGCGTGTTGCAATTGGCCGAACGATCGTCCGTGAACCAAGCGTCTTCCTGTTCGATGAGCCACTCTCGAATCTCGATGCCGCGCTACGGGTGCAGATGCGGATGGAGTTGGAAAAGCTACATGCCAATCTCAAAACCACCATGATCTATGTGACACATGACCAGGTAGAGGCAATGACGATGGCTGACCGGATCTTCATTCTCAACGACGGCTACGTGGAGCAGGTTGGAACTCCCTTGGAACTGTACCGCAAACCAGCAAACATTTTTGTTGCTGGTTTCATTGGCTCTCCCAAGATGAACTTCCTATCTGTCAAGGTTCTACAAATCGAAGGACAACAGATTACACTTCAGTTGCCTGGCGAAGATCAGATGCAACTGCAACGAGAGAACATCAATTTTAAGGTAGGTGATACCCTGACCCTTGGAATCCGACCAGAGCACTTCGAATTGGAACAGAATAAGGGGTGTTCCCTGTCCGCAACAGTAGACATCATCGAACGACTAGGCAACGAAACCTACATCTACGCCAATGATGCCAACGATAACCTGCTAACTGTTGTTGGTGACGGTGAGCTAGACGTCTCCAACAAGGAGAAGCTCAAGATCCACTTCACGACCGACCACTGTCACCTGTTTGGCCGTGATGATCAGTCCATTCAATGAAGACTCGTTCATTTGACTTTCGGGACTCCCTTCTCTCACTGCTGGCTATTACGATCGCGCTGTTTTTCATCTTCCCCCTCTACTGGGGATTCTCAACAAGTCTACGCAACCCACTAGACACTTTTACGGTCACCGGAGTCGGTCTTCCCTGGCTCAATTTCTCGCCTACTCTCAATAACTGGATTTCTCAATTAGAAATAGTGGAAATGCGCAACGCTGTGATCAATAGCGTGGTGGTTTCCTTCTCCACTTCCCTGCTCACACTCTGCCTGGGAGTTCCTGCTGCTTACGCTTTGGCTCGCTTCCGCTTTAAGAAGATTTCTAACAAAGATCTGACCGTCTGGTTCCTCTCTCAGCGGATCCTCCCTCCAGTTGCAACCGTCATCCCGTTCTACCTAACCCTCCAGTTCCTGAATCTCCTGGATACTCGAACTGGATTGATTCTGATCAACACTACTTTCACGCTTCCCTTTGCCGTAGTGATCATGAGACAAGCTTTCGTAGACTTGCCTGTCGAGTTGGAAGAAGCTTGTTTGATGGATGGAGCCAACTACTTCACTACTTTTTCTAAAATCGCCCTACCTCTCTGTGCGCCTGCCTTGTCTGCCACTGCTTTGATTATCTTTGCCTTCACCTGGAACGAGCTATTGTTCTCGCTGGTCATCAGTAGCAAAAACGCTATCACCATCCCGATGTTCATTTCTGGTTCGTTTGAGTCACGAGGCGTTCAGTTCTGGTTCCTCAGTGTGCGAACCATGATTGCCATGTCGATCCCCATCCTGATCGCGCTTCTCGCCCAACGCTACATCGTCCGAGGTCTGACTCTGGGAGCTGTCAAAGGGTAATTGATATTTTGAGTCAATCAGTTGTTCACTCGATGTGGTGCTGAGCTTTCAAAGTGCACATGTGCTTCCTTCACAGATATTCCTAGTTTATTCGAGATCAAGGATGCTGCAAAAATCGACGGCTGTGGACCCTTTGGTATATTTTGGAGAATAATCCTGCCTTTATCGAAACCAGAAATTTTGCTTCTGGATTGATTGTATTTATTTTTCTTGGAATGAATTTCCTCTTTCCTTAGTTCTTCTTCATGATAACGATATGCGACAGGTATTTTTCAAAAGCAAATTATTGGTGGTCTTACTTCAGGATCTAATAAATAAAGTATGGTTCTATGAAACAAATAAACTCTCTTGTCACTGAAAAATTAATTCAATTCGCCAATGGATTGATTGATCAAGAAAAAGCCAGGGTAATTATTCCAGCAAATGATCAGAAAAAGGGATATTGGTTTGGCGGTGGGAATATGATCTCTGATGAGTTAGGCAACCTTTGGCTGATCGGTAGATATCGAGATCATGGAGATTCAAGAACAGGAGTAGGAGCTGGACTTCGTGGACTCGAATTGTCGCTATTTAAGTCTGAGGATCATGCTAGCTCCTTTCGTAAAGTAATGAGTTGGTCTAAATCTGATCTGGAAAATGATGACTTTAGAGTTCTCTCTATTGAAGGTTCAGCACTCAATAGACTCGCTGATGACACTTGGGAAATCTTTTATTCTGTCGAGAAATCTCGTGAGTATCCCCAAAGCATATCGGGTTATCAGAAACAAGGTACTGGGGTCTGGTCTGTTGGTAGAATCACCAGTAGCTCACTATCTGACTTCAACAACTCCACGAATGATGAACTGCTTATATGTGCTGAAAAATTTGAACACCTGCATGTTAAAGACCCTGTAGTTTTGGGTTCCAAGTCTTGTGATATTCTCTTTTGCACACACCCTTTCACCTGGGCATCTGGTAGTACTGGATATGCTAAGAGAAATGAATCTAACGGTTTTGACATTGCAGACTGGTGTATCGTTGAGAAGGGCCATGCCTGGGATATTGCCACTACCCGCATCACTGCAAGACTGTCCTTACCCCAAATCGGTCCATTTGCCGATTTAGCACCATGCTCTATTTATTTTTTTGATGGTGCTGAATGTATGAACGAGCTACCTCAAAATGCTTCTGGACACCAAAGACCTCGGGGTTATTCTTGCGAAGAACTCAGTGGTATTTATTTTGGCTTTGACGAAGATTTTCCTGCCTTACAGAAAATATCAATCCTGCATCCCCACTTCATATCGCCATGGGGTACCGGTTGTAGTCGTTATGTAGATGCCCTCGTAACGGATGACGGAATTCATGTCACTTGGCAGCAATCACGGAAAAATCAATCTCAACCACTAGTTCATAACTTCCTCTCCAATAGCCAAATTTCGGACTTACTCTCGTGATCAATGCCTCTGCTTCCTCTTGTGAAATGAGCCAGTCTTGCTTCGCAGTGAAAACCCATGATGTTTGATTCTAAGAATGTTTTGATCACCGGTGCCGGCCGTGGAATCGGACGTGCCCTTGCTATGGCCTTCGCTAAAGAAGGCGCATTTGTTGGGTGTTTAGCACGTACACATGGGGAAGTTCTTTCAACTGTCGAGGATATTCAAAGTTCCGGGGGCAAAGCGGAGGCACTCATTTCAGATGTTAGTGATTTTGATGCAGTCTCTGAAACCATCTCTGCTTTTGGCTCCTCTCGCCAAAGTATTGATATTCTCTTCCTGAATGCTGGTATTTCAGTTGATCGTGAAAGGCTCGAAAACAGTAATCCAGCTAACTGGAAGAAAGTTATTGATGTGAATTTGACTGGCGCCTACTACTGTGCGTTCGCAGCTTTGCCTTATCTTAAGAAGGCTGAGCATGCGAAAATCATTACGATTGGTTCCGGACTTGGTCACTCTGGTGAGGCAGGCAATTCAGCATATTGTGTATCGAAAGCTGGCCTCTGGATGCTGACAAGGGTGCTCGGCGAAGAACTAAAACCCCATCGAATCTCAGTCAATGAGTTGATCCCAGGCCCTGTCAAAACATACCAAAGCAGCCAAAGGTCGCAGAATCCTAATGACTCACTATTCGATCCAAACAATGAGTGGATCAAAGAACCCGAGGATGTTATCCCCCTAGCCTTTTTCCTGGCCTCTCAACCTCCACAAGGCCCTTCATCTCAGACATTCAGTTTGACTCGCCGCAAGATATAAAGAAGCTTCTTCGAATTTACTCTTCTACAAGTTGAACAGTGCTTAAGCACCAACGCCCAGTTATTTCCTTACCTCTACACACTTCTAAATTTATTTTTGTTCAACCAATTATTTTGGTTGACTTGTTCGATTGAACTCTCTAGTTTTTGGCTTTCGCTCGATAGATGAGCAATTGCCCATGTTGCTGAAAAACTACTGTGAATGAACACATTGTTTTTCATCAACAAACTCCAACTTGGGAGGACTTATGAAGAAAATTGGATCAGCATTTCGTCTGCTGCTCTGTGGTTTTGTTCTATTGGCATTGACTAGCGTGGCTCAAGCCGGTGGTCACAAAAAACTCACGATTGCTCTGATTCCAGGACTCACAACAGATGCCTTCTACATCACGATGCGTAAGGGTGCTGAACTCGCAGCAGAAGGTTTGGGAGTGGAGTTGATGTTCCAGGGAGCCCCAGACTTCAACCCAACCTTGCAAGTACCCGTTCTCAATTCGGTGATTGCGAAGAAGCCTGATGCGATTCTAATTGCTCCAACAGACAAGCAGCAATTGATCTCTCCGCTAAAGGCCGCTCATGATGCAGGGATTGTTGTAGTGACTGTCGATACCTTCATTGACGACGGTAACTATCAGGATGGTTCTGGAATGGGTGATTTTCCGATGTCCTACGTTGCCTCCGACAATGTCCTCGGCGGCAAAATGGCAGCCCGAGCTCTTGCCAAAGCGATTGGTGAGAAAGGAAAAGTCTACGTCTCCAACGTTCGACCTGGTATTTCCACCACGGACCAGCGGGAAGAGGGCTTCAAGATGGAGATTCAAAATTACCCAAACATCACCTTGCTGAACACGCAGTACAATGACAACGATGCAAACAAGGCTGCGGCTCAGTTGCAGGCAGTTGCCGCTCGCAACCAAGACATTGCTGGAGTCTTCGGAGCGAATCTCTTCTCTGCAGTTGGTGCAGCCGACGGTGTGAAAGCCTTGGGTAAGAGTGGTCAGATCAAGGTTGCTGCCTTCGATGCACCGTCTCGTATTGTAAATGACATCAACAGTGGCTTGATTGACCTGGCCATCGCTCAGCACCCGGCAGAGATTGGTTACTATGGGGTGATGACTGCCTACGCTGTGCTGAAGAAGCAGTCTGTACCTATCTCCATTGGTACTGGCTTCACTGTGATGGACAAGTCCAACATCAGCGACCCTGAAATCAGTAAGTACGTCTACTCTGACTGATTCCTTTCCTCAATCACGAGAAACTTCTGCTGAGAAGTTTCTCGCTGACTTTACTAGGGTGCGTGCTCTCCAAAAATAGTCGCTCGGAGATGCCATTCCTTTGCTTCCTCCCTGGGGAATGGGCACGCACGTGCCCGACAACTCTTCTGCCAACCACTCCTGAGTAGTGCCTGATGAGACTGGATGTGATCCGTTCGATTTGGCCTTGGCTATTCCTCCTTTCGATGTCGGTTTTCTTTGAAGTCTGGGCTAGACTTGCCTACGACACTTCTTTTCTGTTCAACCTCTTCAATATTCAGAGCATTCTGACTTTTGCCGCTGCTCCCCTGCTACTTGGGATTGGTGTAACGTTTGTGATCATTGCTGGAGGGATCGATCTGTCCATCGGATTTGCGATGGGATTTGCTGCTGTTGTATTTGCTACGATCACTTCTAGTCTTGGGGGACACGATCCGCTTTTCGCCCTCTCGATTGGTGTAATTGCCACTATGTTGATCGTAATGGTGCCCGGAATGATCAACGGTTGGCTGATTGCCGGTCTGCATATCCCTCCCTTCATCGGAACTCTTGGAATGTACGGTGTAGCCCGAGGACTTGGGTTTATTGTGGCTGATGGTGTGACTGTCCCGGTGAATAACCCAATTCTTTTTCAATTGGGTACTACCAAGATTTTTGGACTGATTCCTGTCCCAGTTCTGATCACAGCCATTGTTGTTCTCATCGCTCACTTTGTGCTGTCCCAAACTCGATTTGGTCAGTACACCTACGCCATTGGAGGAAATCGAGAAGCTGCCCTACGAGCTGGGATCAATGTGAAACGACACACTCTGTTGCTCTATATGATCTCCGCTGGATTTGCTGGTCTGGCCGGCTTGATCTATACCGCCCGCTTCTCCGCTGGTGCTGCTCAGGCTGGAGAACCACTCCTACTTGATTCCATCGCAGCAGTCTTCATTGGAGGGGCCAGTTTCTTTGGGGGATCAGGAAAAATTTTTGGAACCGTCATCGGGGCTCTAGTGATTGCGGTGATTCAGTTTGGGCTCGTGTTTGTCGATGTAGAGCCCTTCTGGCAGTTCCTGGCTGTGGGAGTCGTGATCATTGTGGCTGTATTTGTTGACCAGTCACGCACCCGCGTGTCCAACGGGGGAAAATGATGCTAGAAGTCAAGGGAGTGTCTAAGCACTTCGGGGGAGTCAAGGCGCTTAACAACGTCAGTATGAATCTCCAAGCAGGAGAGGTACTGGCACTAGCTGGAGATAATGGAGCCGGCAAATCTACGTTGATCAAGGTCATTTCAGGAGTGCACGCGCCTGACACTGGCTCACTGGCTTATCAAGGCCAACCTCTCCGTGCTAATTCACCTCTACAAGCCCGTAACCTAGGAATTGAGACGATCTATCAAGATCTTGCGCTGGCAGACAATCTCGATGTAGGCGCTAACATCTTTCTGGGAAGGGAGCCGATGAAATCCTTTCTAGGAATGGCAAAAGTCATTGATCGTCGAAAGATGCTGAAAGAATCAAGAGAAGTCTTGCATTCGCTAGACATCGAAATTCCAGAAAGTTCTCTGGAACAACCTGTGCGCAATTTGTCAGGGGGCCAACGACAAGCGATTGCGATCAGTCGCGCAATTTACTGGAATGCAAAATTGCTCATTATGGATGAACCGACTGCTGCCCTGGGTGTACCGGAACAACGCAAGGTGCTGGAGTTGATCGACAAACTGCGCACACAGAAAATCGGAATCATCTTCATCTCCCACAATCTAAATGACATTTTTGCAGCTTCAGACCGGATTCTGATTCTACGACAGGGACGTGTGGTGGGAGAGAACAAGATCAACGAAACCAGTCGAGAAGAAGTAGTCAGTCAAATGGTGTCTGGCTGAAACGTGATACATCCAAGTTGAGGAGTATTTTGATGTTGAAAGAGAAAAACTTACGAACCCGACGTCTGTTTCGCAATAATGGTCGTTCCCTGGTCATTGCAATGGATCACGCCCGAGTCTTTGATACCGTTACGGGTCTCAAGAACATTGCTGAGGTCGTCAAAGCGGTCAGGGCTGGAGGAGCAGATTCCATTCTCACTCCTTGGGGTTCTACCGTGGCTGCTGCGGAGGCTCTAGATGGCGGAGGCTGCTGGCTCAGTGTCGATGTCACACCTCAAAGTATCACCAGTACCGTGGAGATGGCATTGCGTCTGGGGGTAGACGGGATCAAAGTCGAGGTCTATCCCTGGTGTGATCCGAAAGATGACTACTTCAAGCGCTATCACGGGAACGAATCCGTCCTGCACGGAATGCAACTCGCTGCTGAATGCCAGAAATGGGGGATTCCTTTGATGAT
>WTIF01000445.1:0-9051 GCA_011522845.1 Deltaproteobacteria bacterium | reverse complement strand
GATGCGAGTGTCGACACAGCCTACCGCTTGGTAAAATCCTAGGCTTCCAACCAGTTCCATTACGCTTCGATGCCTCGTCCTGATTCTGACCTGATTGCCCGGATTGCCTGGCGATATTATGTCCAGAAGCAGAATCAGGCAGAGATCGCAGCCAACCTAAATCTCTCTCGCCAGAGTGTTCAGCGCTACCTGAGCCAGGCCTTGGAACAGGGAATTGTGGTCACGCGCATTGACCATCGTTACCTGAACGAATGCATGGAGCTTGGTCAGGAGTTGAAAGCTCGCTACCATCTTGATCTCTGTGAAGTCGCTCCAGCCTCTGTGGAGCAAAGCGCTGAGGAGGTATTTCAAAGCCTCTGTGTGCTGGGTGCCCAGGTGATGGAACGCTTCATCCGCAGTGAAGACCCGTGTACCTTTGCCCTCGGGAGTGGGCAGACAATTCGTCGCAGCATCCACCACCTTGAAGAATTTCAGCGCAACGATCACAGCGTTACTTCTCTGGTTGGTTTTACCACGCCCGAAGGCAATCCCAGCGAATTTGATCTAGTCACTCCTTTTGCCGAAAAAACCGGTGCACAGGGATATTACTTTCCCGCCCCACTGGTCCTTCCTACTCTTGCTGAAAAACAACTGCTGGAACAGTTGACGGTCTACCAACGTGTCATGAAAATTGTTGAACAGGCCAGCGTTGCCTTCGCTAGTGTCTCACCACTGCATACCAACTCAGCTTTTCTGAAAGAAGGCTTGATGACTACTGAGGAGTGGCAGCACCTGCAAAAACAGGGAGCTTGTGCGGAATTACTCGGTAGAGTTCTGGATGAAGATGGTCGATTGCTGAATGAAGAGTTCACCGACCGCTTGGCTGGTGAGGTCTTGAAGCCCAGCACGGATCGGCTGTTTGTTTGCATCTCCGGAGGTACTCAAAAGCATCAAGCTCTATACTCTATTCTTCAGGGAAAGTGGGTCAATGGCCTCGTAACAGATGAACAAACTGCCCATTACCTATTGCAGATGGCCCCCCACTTCGGTTAGATGAAGACCCACGATTAACAAATTCAATCATTTTCTAAGAGAAGCCCAACAGCAGCTTCTCATTTCTAGCCAGAGGTTACTCTCATGACTTCCCCCTTGCTCTTAGGTGTAGACGCTGGATCAAGTCGAATTCGGGCGCTAATTTTCACACTGGAAGGAGACATTGTTGCCGAAGGTAGCGTTACTCCTCCCCTGGAAACTCCACATCCTGGCTGGGCAACTCTGGATGCAGATCAGCTCTGGCAAGCTTGCTGGCAGGCAATTCGTCGGGCTGTGCGTGAAATTGACGACCCCAAGCGAGTTCGATCTGTTGCTATTACTAGTGTAGGAGAAGCAGGAGTACCCTTGGGTGAGGATGATCGCCCACTGCACCCAATCATTGCCTGGTATGACACACGGACGAAGCCACAAGCTCAGCGCCTGGCTGAGCAACTTGGAGAGCAACGACTGTTTGAAACAACTGGTTTGAACATTTCCCCGATCTATACTCTCTGCAAACAGCTCTGGTTGCGCGAGCATCAACCCAACGTCTTCAAGTCCACACGTCGCTGGCTACACACCGCAGACTACCTGGCCTGGCGACTCTGTGGGGTTCCGGCTACCGACTACAGCTTGGCTTCTCGGACCTTTGCCCTTGATATCCGTTCCCTACAGCTCGCTCGTGGTCTACTGGAAGAAGTCGGCATTCCACCAAGCTGGTACCAGGAATTCGTCCCATCAGGCACACGGCTTGGGACGATTCTTCCAGATGTTGCTGAGGCCACTGGGTTATCCAGAGACTGTGTTGTTTCAGCTGGTGGGCACGATCACCTCATTGGTTCAATGGTCGCTGGAGCGCTTACTCCAGGGACTCTGGTCAACTCCATGGGAACTGCTGAAGGAGTGACCATTTTCATGGATAAACCGCTGAATGATCCAACTCTAGGTCATCAAGGCTATGCCCAAGGAGTCGTGGTTACTCCCGATCGACCCTACTATTATCTGGTGGGTGGACTCTTTACTTCAGGAGGAGCCGTTCAGTGGTTCCATCAGTTGACAGAACAGCGCTACAGTCATGAGCAATTGATCGAGGAAGCTTCAAAGATCAACCCAGGATGTGACGGATTACTCTTCATGCCTCATCTGCGTATGGGCTCTCCACCCAACGCAGTGGAACAGTCTCGAGGCGCATTCCTCGGTTTTGGTACTTACACCAATCACTGGCAGATGTACCGCTCCATTCTGGAAGGAATGGCCTGTGACATCCGCATGATCACTGAAGCGATGATCAAACCGCTACCAGAGAATTCTGTGCAACGTATTCACTGTACTGGTGGTGAGAGTCAGAATCGGATGTTAATGCAGATCAAATCTGCTGTGCTCAACCGCCCACTGCAGCGCTTGCAAATGACAGAAGCGGTCAGCTTAGGTGCGGCTTTACTTGGTGGGATAGGAGCAGGGTTGTTCAAAAACCTCGAAGAGGCACTGGCAGGTTTGAGCTACGGTGCAGATACGGTCGAGCCAGACCCGGCGATGGTAAATGCCTACCAGGCTCACTACGAGCAGATCTACTCACCAGCCTGGCAACTGCTACAACCGATGCAGGAAAGGTTGCAGCAGCTTTATCCAGTTTCTCTCGACTGATCCCTGTTCAGAGTTCTGAGCGCTTACGATAGGTATCGTTACGCTTCAGAAAATCTGGAAGCAATTCCAAGCCCAGGCCTGGATTGGGTTCCAATCGTAGGTAGCCTTCCTCAATGATCGGCAGGGCCGTCACAATTTCCTTGTACCAGCCGGTGTAGAACGCACGAACGGTCTCCTGCAGCAGCGCGTTTGGCGCATTCAGTGACAAGTGTGATGAAGCTGTCAAAACTACTGGCCCAGTACAATCATGGGGAGCCACTGGCAGTTGGTGAGCTTCCGCCATCGTTGCGATTTTCTTCGCTTCTGAAATCCCTCCACACCAACTCAGATCGGGCATCACGATGTCCACGGCCTTGGCTTCCAGCAGATCCTTGTAACCGGTTCGATAGCTCAGAGTCTCACTGGCAGTGACTGGCAATCCTGTACGTTGACGGTATTCACCGACCACACTCAGGCTGTCCATCTTGACCGGATCCTCCATCCAATATGGCTGGAAGGGTTTTACGGCTTCAGCAATGCGGCAGGCGGTAGGTAGATTCCACAGAGAGTGAAATTCAACCATGATGTCCATCTTATCGCCCACAGCCTTGCGGATCTTCTCGAAGGGTTCGAGGGCACGGCGTAGTTCTGCAGGGCTGATGTGCAATCCTCCGTTGTTTTCAGCAGCATGGTCGAAGGGCCAGATCTTCATTGCCTGGATTCCTTGCTGCAATAGGCTCAGTGCCAGTTCATCAGCTCGATTGAGGAAGGCGTCAAGATCCTCATAGGGGCCTTCTTCGCCATCAAGCCCCCAGTTATCGGTTGTTTGTACCGGACGTTGTCGGACGTAGCGATAACCCGCACAGGTGTTGTAGACACGCACTTGCTCCCGGGTCAGCCCACCAAGAAGCTGATAGACGGGCTGTCCTGTGCGCTTGCCCCACAGATCCCAAAGGGCAATATCGATCGCAGAATTCCCACGAGTTTCCACTCCTGATCCTCGAAAGCCTAAGTAGCCATAGAGCTTACGAGCAATATAATCAATCCGGCCAGGATCCTGACCCAACAGTTGAGGCGCGACGCTCTCGTGGAGATAGGCTTCGACTGCCTGGGCGCCAAAGAAAGTCTCCCCCAGTCCACTGATTCCTTCATCCGTGTGAATATGCAACCAGAGCAGGTTGGGGAACTCCGCATTGCGGATGGTTTCAAGTGCAGTGATTTTCATGATTTTTCTCGTTTCAATGCATCCACCAGCCACCATCGACACTCAGGTTCTGACCTGTGATCCCACTGGAGGCTTCGCAACAAAGATAGTGTACGGTCTGAGCAATTTCCTGCGGCTCAATCCGGCGTTTGAGGCTCTGATGATCTAAAATGAACTGGGTGTATTCTTCCAGCTTATGGGCCCAGACCTGACGCTCCAACTCTGTAGGAATGGCACCGGGACTGATTGCGTTCACCCGAATATTGAAGGGGCCTAGTTCCCGAGCCATTGAGCGGGTCATGCCGACAATCGCTCCCTTGGAATGCACGTAGGGCACAAAATCACCCCAGCCTCCATTGAAGGTGATGCTGGCAATGTTGACGATCCAGCCCGCACCCTTCTTCTTCATGCTTGGCACAATTGCACGAGCCAGCACGAAACCGGAGTGACTGTTGATTCGCTGTGTCCGCTCGAACTCCTCAATACCGGCTTCATCCAGTGGTCCCAAAGGATTGATGCAAGCATTGTTGATCAGCACATCAATCGCACCGTGACGCTTCACCAGATCCTGGGCCAATTGATCAGTCGCTTGCAGATCATTCAAATCTCCAAGCACAAACTGAACTCGCTGGGCTGTGTCACCAAGCCTGTCACGCAACCGATTCAGTGTCTGGTCAGCCTTACTACTGTCTACATCGAGCATCAGCACCGTACCACCTGCTTGGGCTAGTCGTTCACAAATAAACTCACCAATGCCACCAGCTCCACCGGTGACCAAAGCCACCTTGCCCGTCATATCTGTCTGCATGTTCTGTCTTCTCAGTACTGGTTAAAGGGAAGGCCAGGCAGTGTGTGATCTGCCCAGCGAGTATTGGGAACCAGGGCGAACCAGCCTGGTCGTGAAGGATCTCGATCATAGGGATAGCCTCCCTCACGCTGGAAAGCTTCGGCGTATTGCTGCAGTCGATCCCGATCCAGTGTCACACCCAGCCCAGGACCATCAGGAACCATGATCGCCCCATCCTGATATAAAAGTTTACCACCAACGAGAATATCATCTTTCAGGTGATGATAGTGGGCATCCGCACTAAAAGTCAGGTTGGGCAGCACAGCTCCCAGATGCAGCATCGTCGCCAGTTGAATACCGAGTTCACCGGAGGAATGTACAGCAATCGGCTGCTGAAAAGTTTCACAGACTCCTGCTGCTTTGATACAAGGACGAATTCCTCCCCAGAAGGTAGTGTCGAGCAGAATCACATCCACTGCGAGATTCTGGAGATTAGCGCAGAGTTGCTCAAAGTTGACCACAACCGTGTTGGTGGCCAATAGCATTGTAGCTTTTTCACGAACTTGCCGCATACCTTGGAGTCCCCAGGTTGGATCTTCCAGGTAGTCGTTGCGCAAACCTCGGATCTGCTCAGCGAACCAAATAGACTCTGCCACACTTAGAGCTGCGTTGGGATCGTATCGCAGGGAATCGTCAGGAAAGGCTTCTGCCAGCGCACGATAGGCTTCGAGTTCATATTCTGGCTGAAAAACTCCACCCTTGAGCTTGTGACTACAAAACCCATAACGAGTCTTCAACTCTTGAGCATGCTCTATCAGCTGTTCAATCGTTCGAACCTCCCCAGTTCCTTCTGAGTTTGGCAGCCGCCAAAACAGGTAGGAAGCAAAAGGCACCTGATCGCGTAGTTTGCCCCCGAGCAGTCGGTGTAAAGGCTGATTCAGGAACTTGCCCATCAGGTCCAGACAAGCAAACTCCAGGGCCGCGTGCAGCTGTGTGCGGTTGTTGTAGAGGCTGGAGGTCGGATTGCAGATCTTGAAGCGTAGTGCTTCCAACTCAAAGGGATCGTGACCCACTAGATATGGCTTCAATCCCCGAAAAGCTGCCTCTGCAGACTCACCTCCACCGCCCATCTCACCCAGACCAACTAGTCCCTCGTCCGTCTCGACTTCCACGATGGTTCGTACGAATTTGCCCCAGTGGGCTCCATTCGCATGACGTAAAGGAGCTTCCAGGGGAACCGCCACCGTTGTGGCTCGAATGTCAGTGATTTTCATTTTCAGGAATCAGCGGTTTGAATTCTTTCGATGCCTACTTCTGGGCAACATCAAAGCAAGGCTGATTGGATACCTTGGTACTGGAGGGCTGTCAAATGGAATTCAAGACTTCTGGCTAGAGATCTGTTTTATGCTGTATCCTCTCTCACAAGATTCTTGTACAGCTGACGGATCTTTTCAATCATCGGCCACTGGCCAGGAGTGCCAATCGTGCGGCCATCAATTGAGTCCACAGGAGTTTGCGCACCAAAGGTTCCGGTGAGGAAAGCCTCTTCTGCTCCATAGGTTTCCATCAGGGAGAAGTTGCGGACATGAATGGGAATCTGGTGAGCCCGGCAGAGGTCAATCACTTTTTGGCGTGTGATGCCATTCATGCAGTAATCACCCGTTGAGGTCCACACTTCTCCCCTGCGAACAATAAAGAAATTGCAGGAGTTGGTAGTGTTGACGAAACCTTGTGGATCCAACATCAGCGCCTCATCAGCACCTGCTTTTTGAGCATGAATACAAGCCAGAATGCAGTTAAGTTTGGAGTGTGAATTGAGCTTTGGATCCTGGGTCACCGGTAGGCCTCGATAGATTGGAACTGTATGGAGCGTGATTCCCTTATTGTAGATGTGCTCCGGCACCTTGGAGTGTTCCATGATGATTGCGATCGTTAGACCCTGCTGGGAGAGCCTTGGATCCTGAAACGGCTTGCTTTTCAAGCCTCGGGTAATCATCAGGCGAGCGTGCACATCCTGGGTCATTTGGTTGGCCGCAGCAGTCTGATCCAGCGCTTCGATCATCTGCTCCCGAGTCAGTGGAATGTCCATGTCCACTACACGAGCAGACTCATACAAGCGGTCCATGTGATCCTCGACGAAGGCCCACTTCCCGTTGTAGAGACGGATACCTTCCCAGATGCCATCTCCCAACATAAAGCCCGCATCGTAAACAGAAACGAGGGCCTGTTCTCGCGGAACAATCTTACCATTCAGATAGACCTTGAGAGATTGATTTCGTTCATCTGATTCGGATTCGTGGGTAGACATGTGATCTGGAGCGGTACTCATTGAAGGCTCTTGGGAGAAGGAAGTTGAAAGCGGGAATGTCCGCGCAGAAATTCAATGGTTCTTGGCTGCTGGGGTTCGACGAGTACGTCGTAGGCGCTGCCTTCTTCTAGAATCACCCCGTTGTGCATGAACAACACTCGCTGTGCAGCACTGTAAGCGAAACCAAGCTCATGGGTCACCAATACGCAGGTCAATCCTTCTTCCATCAGCTTAAGGATCACATCCAGCACTTCTCCAACCAGTTCTGGGTCCAACGCAGAGGTTGCCTCATCAAACAGCATAATCTCTGGCTCCATCGCCAGAGCTCGAGCAATAGCAACTCGCTGTTGCTGGCCCCCCGACAGTTCTGAGGGATAAGCATCACGTTTTTCAGGAATTCCTACTTTCTCAAGATACGAGATTGCACGGCTTTCATATTCTGATTTGGGTAACTTCAGCACAGTTCGGGGTCCTTCCATCACATTCTGCAGTGCAGTCATGTGAGGAAATAGGTTGAAGTGTTGAAACACCATACCAATCTTTGCCCGGATTGGTATGAGATCTCGTTCCTGGTATTGAACCTGTCCATTATGCTGACTACCAATCAGTTCACCTCTCAGACGAACCTCTCCAGAACTAGGAATTTCCAAGAAATTCAAACAGCGCAATAGTGTGGATTTGCCCGAGCCTGACGCCCCGATGATGGCAAGACTCTCGCCTTTGTTGATTTGCAGATCAATCCCTCGAAGCACCTGATTCTCACCAAACTGCTTCTTCAAGTTGTGACAAGACAAAATCTCTGGATTCATTTTATTTTCGGAATCGATTTTCAAGACGATAGACCAGGAACGCAAATGGCGAGATCACTACAAAAAAGAGGAGAGCCACGACTGTGTAGGACTCAATGGGATTGAAGTGGTAGGTAGAGATGGTCTTTGCCTGATGCATCAACTCACCGAAAGCGATCACTGATGCTAGAGAGGTCATCTTCATCAACTCCACAACTCGATTCATGAAAGCTGGAATCATCCGCACTACTGCCTGAGGTAGAATAACACGCAAGACCTGCTCCTGATAAGTCATCCCCAAGGCTTTACCAGCTTCCCACTGACCTCGATGTATGGATTGAATTCCCCCTCGGAAGATCTCTGCACAGAAAGCTGTGGTGTTTAACCCCAATCCCAAGGCTGCTGCTGAAAACGCATCAATATCAAATGGAGAGATGATCGGAAAGGCAAAGTAAAACCACATGATCTGGACAAGTGCCGGGGTATTGCGGAAGACCTCCACAAAGACGCTCGCTGGAAAGTTGACCCAGCGGTTGCGGGAATAACGTCCCAACCCAACAAAAAGACCAAAGAATAGTCCAGTTATCAGCGTCAGCAGGCCCAGCTTCAACGTATTGAGCAAGCCCTGTGAAAGGAGTGGCCAACTGGCAAAGACAGTCTGAAAATCCCAAACGTGACTCATCAGTGCACCGTTCCTTCCCCTGTTTTTCCAAGTTGACGCTCAATGTTCTTGACCAGCAAGGAAGTGGGAAACAAGACAACGAAATAGAGCCCAGCTGCTACTGTAAACACTTCTAGCGGTCGATAAGTGGACTGCGCAATGTTGTTAGCTTGGTAAAGCAAGTCTGCATAAGAGACTGTTGCTACCAATGTTGTGGTCTTCATCAGTTCAATCACACGTTCCAGAAATGCGGGGATCATACGCTTGACAGCCTGAGGAAGAATGATCCTACGCATCGATTCCAGATAATTCATTCCAATCGCCCGGGCTGCTTCCCACTGTCCACGCTCGATCGAAACAATCCCTCCACGAAATACTTCCGCAAAAAAAGCAGAGGATTGAATCGAAAAAGTCACCAAAGAAGCCCGAAAGGGATCCATCTCAATTCCAGAGAGCATCGGCAAAGCAAAGAAAAACCAAAATAGCTGGACGATGGGTGGTGTAGTACGAAAAAACTCAATCAAAATCCCCACAGGAGCCCTAAGCCACGCATACCTACTGAGCCTGAGAATTGCTGCAAATAGGCCTAGAGGGATACCAAAGAGGAGTGCTCCGCCAGTGATTTTCAATGTATTTAGGAGTCCTGCCAACAGCAGATCAAACTGATTG
>WTIF01000161.1 GCA_011522845.1 Deltaproteobacteria bacterium | reverse complement strand
CAGCGTTGGGATGACCATCGCTTCTATCACCACTGCCGAATCAACCAATCTCTACATCTCATCAGCGCCCTATCCTTTTTGGGTTCTTATGTGATGCTGTTCATCAATCCAGTCTGGTCCGCAATCGTGGCTTGGACCTTTTCCATGACCACAAGACAGGCGGGGCATTTCTTTTTTGAGCCCCATAGTTACGATCATGTGAACCAGGCCTCCCATGAACACAAGGAAGAAATCAAGGTAGGCTACAACCTGAAGCGCAAAGTAGTTTTGCTCAGTATCTGGGCACTGTTGCCAATGGCAATTTACTTCAATGCAGGCTTTTTGGGAATTCTACCAGAACACAATGATTGGCTAAGCTACATAGAAGCAGTCGGTACAGCCTGGCTCTACCTGGGAATTGCTGCTGTCTTGTTTCGGGGAATTCAGTTGTTCATCCAACAAGATCTCAAGACTGGATTTGTTTGGATGACAAAAATCATCACAGACCCTTTTCATGATGTCTACATCTACCATAAAGCCCCTCTACACCTACTGCGAGGGGAACGCTTTGAGCGAGATCCTGTAATGGACATGGGTGATCTTGAGCCGGTCCCTAATCACTAGTCTTTTCAGGCCAACCTAGGGTTTCACGTAGAATCTGTAAGCGAATGTTGCGATGCGTTAGCTGCGGATTCTGCCACCACCAACCATCCTCTGACATTTTTTTTGCTGCTGCCACGAAACGGTCCAGAACTGCCTGGAATTCAGTTTCTCCGTAGTTGAGACTGAAAATCAGCCGTCCCGTACCAACCCAACTGAGAGCTAGTCCTTCGGCACGCAGATAAAATTGGAGTAGCCAGTGATAGCGTCCTGGTTGAGTATAGCTGATTGTCCAAACAGAGGACATATTTGTAGCCTGAATAGGGAAATCAAACTTCCTCATAGTGTGGTTGAATTTTTCACAACGTTGATTCCATCGTTCATCCAGCCCCTCGTAAAGAGCTTGGATCTCAGGTTTTTCAATTTCATCTAGAAATGCTTTCATTGCCGACATCACCACAGGATGCGCGTTAAAAGTTCCACGAGCAAAGCAGATGTCTGCAGGACGCTTCTCTTTCCAACGTTTCATCCATTTATGTTTGCCACAGACCACACCAACAGGATAACCACCACCAAGTGTCTTTCCGTAAGTAACAAGATCGGCTTGAATCCCAAAATATTCTTGTGCACCACCAGGGGCTAACCTGAAACCCAGAAAAACTTCGTCAAAAATCAGAGCAATGCCTTTTTCAGTGCATACTTCCCTCAATTGCTTCAGCCATGATGTGTAGGACGTTCGATCATATTGAGCCTTGCGGCTGCCATCTAGCAGTGTCGAATCTCCCGGGGCATTCCGATTAGGATGTATTGCCTGTAAAGGATTTACTAAAACACAGGCAATATTCTTACGAGATCGCAATACTTTTAGAGAGCGCTCGCTCAGATCGGCTAAAGTATAGGTTTCATGTGGTGGTTGTGGATTGCCAGGTCCTGGCTGAACATCCTCCCACCACCCATGATAGGCTCCGCAGAAACGAACAAGATGCGTGCGCCCCGTATGGTAACGGGCGAGCCGGACAGCTTGCATCACAGCCTCTGTTCCAGACATGTGAAAGGAGACCTCATCCATTCCACTGATTTTACAGAGTCGAGATGCGTTACTGGCCACATGCGGGTGATAAACCCCTAGTGCAGGCCCTAGAGAAACACCATCCTCTAGACCTTTTTGCATAGTACGTTTGTAAAAATCAGAACCAAAAAGATTTACTCCATAAGAACCTGTCAGGTCATAAAATTGGCAATCATCCAAGTCTGTCAGAATGACACCATTAAACGACTTTGCAACCCTTCCAACCTTGAGATGCTCTCTAGCGTAGGGGCTGAATGCAAATGGAATTCGATAAACTGATGTGAACTGCAAATCACTCAGGTGCTCCTTGGCCTCTGTAGTTAAACTCAGTGTTTTTTTATGTTCTTGTAGTGTTCGAGCAAGGTTACTAAACCCGTTTTTCCTTTTCTCAGCCACATCATCTGGGGCTTTATCTGCTATAAAGAAACGGTCCTCACCTAATGCGTAACCAGGCAATAGGCGTGTGAGGAATTTTGCAATTCGGGAATGCCCCGCTAATGATCTGTGCTTTGCTTGGGATAGTTGGATTCTACGATAAATTTTTGGACTAAGCGCAGCCAGTAGGCCAAGACTAATGAGAGTGGTTTCCAAGAGATTCCCGAGTTGATGTGTTGACTAAAATTTTTACAACCAAATGAAGGACCATTGACAAATTTTCTTAAACAGTTTGCTCAGCAGGAAGATCTCAATTTTTTGCTGACTAATCGAATTCCCAGAATCACCCTCACTCGTTTTATGGGTTGGTGGAGTAAGCTAGAGCATCCTTGGATTGTGAAAAGTTCCATTGCACTCTGGCAAACCTTCAGCGATTTAGATCTTTCTGAGTCCAACACCAAGACTTTCAAGAGCCTGCATGACTGTTTTACAAGGGAGTTAAAACCAGGCCTGCGACCGATTCATCCCAATCCAAACATCCTAACCTCGCCGTGTGATGCGATTGTTGGATGCTCAGGAAAAATTGAAAAGAATCAGATCTTCCAAGCCAAGGGTTTTCCCTACAGTCTACAAAGCTTGCTGGGAGATAGTCCATTTAGTGAGAATTGGAATGAAAAGTTGGAGGGTGGCTATTATCTCACGCTGCGCTTGACTTCCAGTATGTACCATCGGTTTCATGCTCCCTGTGATGTGCAGTTAAAACATGTCACTTATATCAGTGGCGACACTTGGAATGTAAACCCAATTGCCTTGAAGCGTGTGGAACAGCTTTTCTGCAAGAACGAGAGAATCGTTATGCACTTGCAGACTCCGGCAGCAGTTGACTTTCTGATGGTTCCTGTTGCAGCAGTGCTTGTTGCTAGCATGAGACTGCATGCGCTAGATGTTTTATTGAATCTTCGCTATCAGGGACCAAACGAGATTCCCAGCCAATCCAACTATTCCAAAGGCCAGGAGATGGGCTGGTTTGAGCACGGCTCTACAATAATTTTGCTATTCAACAAAGGTATTGAGCCTCTCCCTGAATTACAATTCGGACAACAGGTACGAATGGGGCAACCTCTCCTGAAATGGACTACAACCAACTAGTCTGAAGTAGGTAAGATGGTTGGGGATTCAAATTTGTTAAACTGATAACCGAATTTACCACTATCAATAGGAGCCAGATGGGACAGAAAGGTCTGAAAGCAGGTGTCCCAGTCCCAATCCATAGAGCTTCGATGAACAACATTTCTGTCCAATCGTAAAGCACTGAGGCAGGCATCTTTCAGATTTTCTGATAACACTCCATCTACTCCTGGCTTCAGGACATCTTGAGGACCAGGAACTGGGAAGGCTGCTACTGGTGTCCCGGAAGCAATTGACTCCAGTAGGACATTCCCAAAGGTATCTGTCTTGGAAGGAAACACGAAAACATCGCTATCAGCATAGATTTTGGCCAATTCCTCTCCAAATTTGTAACCGAGCCAAAAAGCATCAGGATACTTGGTCTGCATTGACGCGCGGGCTGGGCCGTCACCAGCGATGATTTTAGTGCCTGGTAAATCAAGTTTGAGGAAAGCCTCGATATTTTTCTCAACAGCGACTCGTCCAGCACAAAGCCAATAGGGGCGTGGACCATAAGAATCTTCTTGAGAACGAGGTCGGAAGAGATCGTGATTGACTCCTCTGTTCCAGATGACCGTCTTTTGGTGAACTCCGTGATGATTAAGCAACTGGCCCATGGTAGGCGTTGGGACCATCACTCTTTCTGCAGCTCCATGAAACCACTTTAAAAAGCGATATCCCCAGGACAGAGGGATAGGCAACCGTTCTTGAACATACTCAGGGAAACGGGTGTGGTAGCTCGTGGTGAACGGAATCTTCAGGTGATTCAACCAAATTCTAGCGAATATTCCCAACGTACCTTCGGTAGCAATGTGAACTGCATCAGGAGAAAATTCCCTCAATGGCTTCATCATTTTCCAAGGCGTTGTCGCCAAGCGTATTTCGGGATAACTTGGAAGAGGAAAGGTTGGGTAATCTTGCGGTTGAATCACAAGAACATCGTGATTTTTGGCTCTGCCGATTTTCACCATTGTTGATAGAGAACGGACGACTCCGTTTACCTGAGGATGCCAGGCATCGGTCACTAGGGCGAAACGCATGGGGTGTATGCCTTTCTTTTAAAATGAACAACTTAACGAACCTCACTGAGGAACGGTTTCTCGACTCATCTTCTTTTCTTTTTCCTGCCTCTTAAGATTTATCATCGGTTCGGGAATGCTATCTTCATCATGATGGTGCCAATCAATAATTTTGAACTCTCCATATTGAGTTTCTACCAACGCTGTACACGATTCCACCCAGTCACCATCGTTCATATAGACCACGTTGCCAATTTGACGAATTTCTGGTGTATGGATGTGCCCACAAATCACACCATCGTACCCTTGCCTTTCGCAGTAGGTGGCAACGTTTGATTCGAACTTGAAGACAAAATTAGTCGCCCGCTTCACCTTGGCTTTTAGAGTTCTGCTGAAAGGCCAATACGCAAATCCAATTGACCGGCGGATGATGTTGATCCAACGATTAAGAAATAACGCTACATCGTAGGCGTGGTCTCCTAATGCGTAAAGCCAAGTATTGAAGGAATCAATCCCATCAAAAAGATCTCCATGGACTACCAAGTATCGCTGTCCTCTTTTACTTTGATGTACACATTCATTTGTCAGTTCTATATTGCCAAACCTCATATCAAAACTGAGCCAGTTGCGGAGGGCTTCATCATGATTTCCTAGAATGTAGTGTACCTTGGTACCCCTTTTGGCCATTGTTAAAACACGGCGAATCACGTTGGAGTGTTCCTGTGGCCAGTAAACCT
>WTIF01000017.1 GCA_011522845.1 Deltaproteobacteria bacterium | reverse complement strand
ATGCTGGGATGATGACCTATGATCAGGACCTCTATCTTCCACCAGACTATCTTGTCGGAACACCCAAAGTTGAAAATCCTTTCGGCAAGCGCATTCTGGAGAAGGGGTTGCGACAATTCCGGCTGACAGAAACCCAAAAATTTGCTCACGTCACTTTTTTCTTCAATGGAGGCTACCGGGAACCCCTTGATCCCAAAAAGGAGATCTATCACCTGATTAACTCGGACAAGGTTGATTCCTTTGCGAATGCTCCAGCCATGAAAGCCAAGGAAATCACAGACCAGGCAATTCAGTTTTTGCGTTCTGGACAGTTTGATTACGGACTAATCAATTATGCAAATGCTGACATGGTAGGGCATTGTGGAAAAATAGAGGCCGCAATCAAGGCGGTAGAGGAAGTGGACCGGCAACTCGGCAGACTATTACCGGTGATCGATGAGGTAGATGGTATCCTTGTGATCACAGCAGACCATGGAAATGCAGATGAGATGCTGGTCAAGAATAAGCAAGGTAGTTGGGAAAGCAGTACGAAGCATTCACTGAATCCAGTGCCTTTTGTGATTTATGATCCGAAATACAAGCAACAGTATCAACTTCAAGCACATGGCCCCGGAATCAACCTGAATCTGAGTCATGTGGCAGCAACTCTATTTATTCTCATGGGAGAAACACCTCCTAATGACATCAATGATTCCCTGTTCAGATTATGACCTTTCACAGGACAGTTGTCTGTAAAGATTACCAGATCACTCTTGGCTATCTTGTAGCATTGCAAACCCTAAATTTCGCCCCAACCTAACACAAATGTCGCAGATTACCTGTATTGGAGCCGGCTATGTTGGTGGCCCAACCATGGCCATGTTGGCACTCCACTGTCCAGAGCATAATTTTACAGTTGTGGACATCAATGAAGAGCGAATTCAGCGCTGGTCTTCTGACAATCTACCAATCTATGAGCCTGGTCTGCTGGAAGTCGTGCGGCAAGCAAGAGGTCGTAACCTCTTCTTTTCCAATGATATTCCCACAGCTATCCAACAAGCTGACATTATCTTTGTTGCCGTTAACACTCCAACCAAGACATTTGGCGAAGGAGCTGGGAAAGCCGCAGATTTACAGTACTGGGAAAAGACTGCGCGGGATATTCTGACACATGCCCGACAACCTGAAGTGATTGTCGTTGAAAAGAGTACACTACCGGTCCGTACTGCGGAGGCAATGTCACGGATTCTATCTTCGGGTTCTAGCCACAGCCGGTTCTCAGTCGTCTCCAACCCCGAATTCCTAGCAGAAGGCACCGCAATCCCAGACCTACAGGAACCAGATCGAGTTCTGGTTGGTGGAGAAGAGAATGAATTCGGTCGTCGCGCAGCCCAAACGATTGCTGACCTTTATGGTCATTGGGTTGCGGAAGATCGAATACTACTCACTAATGTCTGGAGCAGCGAACTCTCCAAATTAGTGGCCAACGCGATGTTGGCCCAGCGAATTTCCTCGATCAACAGCATTTCTGCCCTCTGCGAGAGAACCCAAGCCAACATAGTTGAAATCAGCCGTGCCATTGGCATGGACCGGAGAATTGGACCTCATTTTCTACAGGCGAGTATTGGATTTGGTGGTTCTTGTTTCCGTAAAGACATATTGCACCTGTCTTACCTCTGCGAGTACTACGGACTGCCTGAAGTAGCAGATTACTGGGCCAGTGTAGTACGGATCAACGATTTTCAGACAGATCGTTTTTTCCAGAATATCCTCAAGCAGCAGTTCAACACCTTGGCAGGAAAGAAAATCACCCTGTTTGGCTTTGCCTTCAAGCCGGATACTGGAGACACACGTGATTCTCCAGCCATTCCACTCTGTCGCAAGCTACTAAGTGAACATGCCCAAGTACGGGTGCATGATCCCAGGGCTCGGGAAGAAACCGAGCATGACCTGGCTTCCATGGAAGGAGACATCGCTTTTGTCGAAGATCCGTATGAGGCTGCTTATGGAGCCCATGCTGTTGCGCTAGTGACACAATGGCAGCAATATCGTGATCTCGACTATGGACGCATTTTAGAGAATATGATGCGGCCTGCTTACCTGTTTGATGGCCGAAACCACCTCGATCATCAATATCTCTTCAATCTGGGTTACAACGTCTTCCCGCTGGGGAGTGCCCCCCTAACTCACCTTTAACCAACAACCTTGGTGGTTAGGAACCACCACCTTTAACCTGAGGGGAATCCATGAGTAGCTTTGAGGCCAACCTGAAGACGATGCCCTTTGCAGAACAAACCATCCTGCTCCGCGTCTTCAACTCCAAAGACGAGTTGATGGCGATTTTGCCCAATTTCCCAGCCAAGCAGGGAACCTTGCGTGTGTTTTCACACGTAGCCAGTACCACTGGACAAATTGGACGGGACGAAGCCAACGAAGCGCTCCGTATTTTTGGCGAGTACACCGAGCGTGCACAACAAAATCCAGGTCTTCATCCGAAGCTGGATCTTCTCCTCAATCTTCGCGATGGGGACTTTCTGAAAATCGAGAGGATCGAAAGCTCATACGCTAATTTGCTGGCTAATATCCATGACCGCAAGGCGAGCGCAGCAGAATCAGAGGCTTTTATCGAACTGCTTAATCAGGGGAAAGTGAGGGCTGCTGAAAAGGTTCGGGATGAATGGGAACCACAAACCTATGTGATTGATGGAGTCCTAAATTACTTTGGCACGCATGGAAATCAGCGGATGGAATCCAGCTACTGGGACAAAGTTCCTTTGAAGTATTCCAACTACACGGATCAAGACTTTGAGGCTAGCGGTGTTCGCTATGCGCCCGGCAGCATCGTGAGAACTGGAGCCTACATCGGCCCTCAGACCGTAATTATGAATCAGGCTTTCGTCAACATCGGTGCCTATGTTGCTGGAGGCGGTGTGATGATTGATGGTGGCAGTAGAATCGCTTCCTGCGCTCAAATTGGTCGAGGTGTTAAATTTGGTGCAGGTTCCGGAATAGAAGGCATCCTCGAACCCGCGGGTCGTCTGGCCTCCATTGTCGAAGACAACGTCAAGATTGGAGCAATGTGTGAAGTGGCAGGGGTGATTGGAGAAGGTGCAGTTGTTGCCAGTGGAGTTGTGATGGCTTCTG
This sequence comes from Deltaproteobacteria bacterium, assembly GCA_011522845.1. Taxonomy (GTDB): domain Bacteria; phylum SAR324; class SAR324; order SAR324; family NAC60-12; genus JCVI-SCAAA005. The sequence goes on along the minus strand of WTIF01000017.1, from coordinate 1,829 downwards.
GTAAGAAAATTATTGACGAGGAGACAGGAGAGGTAGTTCCACCATTGGAGTGTCGTGTGGGTAGTGAGACGTTTCTGCTGCCAGTAATTCCTCCATATCGTCTTGCAGTCGGAGGCTCTCTATTGAGTTCCAAGGGACGCATTGCAACGGATGCAGTCATCTTGAAACCAGGAGATCTGAGAGAGTCAGCAACCCTGAAGCATTTCCGTAAACAAGGTATTCTTTACAGCTGATTACCAACCATCTAAAGTCCGCGCAGTTAGCTCTGCACGGACTTCCCCTCACTGTGCAGCAACTGCCTTGCTGTCGCGCAGTTCCTCTACGATTGTTCGATCGATTGGCACCTGGACATAGCCGGTTTCTTCACTCCAGAAATAATAATAACCGGTAGGCGTTCCATCCTCTTTTTCGCCACTGGTGATCTTACCATCCTTGATTGTCCAGGACTTAACGACTTGTCCTTCATCGACGTAGCTAACCTTGTAGTCTTTTCCGAGAACATTATCGGCGCTTCTAAAAAACTGGTTGCGAGCTTCTTCTGTACAACCTGCAGTAGCTAAGGCCAGTAGGAAGAGACCTATCAAAATTCTCATATGGTGTCTCAGTGAGAGTGAGTAAATGGTGAAAGAAAGTATGAAACAAACTAGCGAAAGCTAGCAGGGAGCGCAAGTAAATCTGGTGAAGATGGCAGATCCTGCCACTGGGAGTAGAGGATCTGCCAAGAAGAAGGAAGGAATCAGCCAAGCAGGTAGTAGAAGCCCATGTAGCTCACACCCATGATCACAGTAGGAATGGCTGCGCCCATGGCCAGATTGGCTGGATTCACGCCACCAGGGAAGTAGCGGGACAAAATGGATTGTCCCGCAGGATTTGGAGCGTTGGCGATGACTGTTAGACCACCACCAGTTACCGCACCAGCAACAACCGCGTACTTCTGACCGTCGGTAAAGCCAGGTACCAATGTACTCAGGTAGGTGATCGCTGCATTGTCATTGAACGCTGTCAAGATGGTTGCCCCAATCATCAGAGGCAGCTCGCTCAGGCTCTGTAGCACCGGTGCAATCCACCAAGCCTGAACTCCACCATGAGTTACCAGACCAGCCAGGAAGAAGCCGACCAATAATGGCCCCTTGATCTCCAGTTTGTTCTGGTAGGCTTTGGATGCCATGGTGAACCCAATGAAGAAGAGGAAGCCACCAATGAACAGTGGTGGATAGTGCGCATTGAAGACAGTCCAGGCCATGAAGAGCAGGTGAGTGACTGTGACCCAACCTGGAATTGGGTCTTCACGATCTTCCCACTTAACAGGGGCATTGGCGTCAGCAGAATCACCTGAGTCTGACTTTTTAAGGTTGGCAAACTCATTCTTGAAAATGATGTAATAGAGAATATTTGCAATCACAACCCCGATGACAGCTTTCCAACCAAAGTTGACCATCATGAAGGCAATATCCCAACCCCAAGGTGCAGCAACCATCAAAACTGGTGGAGCTGCAAAGTGGGTTAGGGTTCCGCCGACAGACACGTTGACAAACAGCAAACCGATCGTCGCGTAGGCAAATTTCGGAGTGGGATTGTAATCATAGAATTGCTTGGCCAGTAACAAAGCAGCAATGGTCATCGCAGCTGGCTCTGTGATGAAGGATCCAAGCAGTGGGGCTAAAGTCAAAATTGAGAACCACCAAGCCTGAGTGGTAGATTGGCCAAAAGCCGCCACTTTACCCATGATTTGCTCTGCCAGCTTCACAATCGGGCGGGTAGAGGCGATAGCCATAATCACTACAACAAACATGGGCTCGATGTAGACCACCGTATGGGCGATGTAGTCC
>WTIF01000337.1 GCA_011522845.1 Deltaproteobacteria bacterium | reverse complement strand
CTGTTGGACCTAGTCTTCAAATATTTTCGAGAACTTGCGCTATCGAATAGCAATAAAACAGCTAAGCAAGACACAAAGAAAATGACTAATTTATTGAAATTAAAACATTTACTTATATTTCAAGTTCTATCACAAAGTAACTTTTGACCTCTTTGATTAACCCAAAGAATCAGTGGTGGACCTGCCCACTTTGGAAACTTCCGACCAAAAATTTCTATTTTGCAGAGCGCAGTCGAAATAAAATGGATACAGCTTTTGTAGCTCGAACAGCTAACGCTTGGAGTTGGATTGAGAGAAGAGCAAAACGCATTATTCGGAAGGAAGGTCTCCCCATTTCGTCCATGACGAGTAGCAGGTGCTCGCTCAATTGAGTGATTCAGAGCAAGATAATCTCATTCAAGTGGGTCAGGACGATTCAAAATTCTCAACAGAGGTGGGTTATAAAATTGAGGAAAGAATCAATTATTGAGTAAACTTCACTGTAGATGCTCAGCAGCAATAAAAAAGGAGGATTTACTTCAAGCAGCGCAGGATGGTTTGCCCAAGTGCCTTGCAAATGTTGAAAACACTGTTGACAACACAGCCAAACTAATTAGGACAGCGACTCCCTTTTCAAATTGTTCATATCCTCCAACACCTACGACCATTGCCCCTCCCAGCACACCAAATCCCATCTGAGTGGCTCCAACAATTCCAGAAGCACTTCCCCCAAGTTCCCCAGCAGACGAAATCGCTCCCATCGTTGTGGTTGCCATTATAAATCCAGCTGAAAAGCCAAAGAAAAAGCTGGGAATTCCTATCAAAATAGGGTGGCTCACGCTGAGCAAGCTGGGCAAAAGCAAAGCACTAATTGCAAAGACAGATAACACACCCCCTAGTTGAGCCATTCTTTCAAGGCCGAGTTGATGAACCAGGTGCTTTGTCAGGAAGTTTCCAAGAGCAAAACCAATTGGGCTGAACATGAACCAGAAACCAACTTCTGCGGTGTTGACTCCCATTCTCTGATACTCAAAAGGAATGAAGCCAATCATTGTAAACCAGATTCCCACACAGCAGGCGGAAGCCAGCATGAAGGCCAAGAATGATCGGTTGGTCATGAGTGCGAGGTAATCTCTTGTAAAATTCCTCAAATCCACTCTCTTTAGGGGTTGAAGGTTGGTTTCAGGAAGCAGGATCATGTTCAATACAAGCGGCACCAATCCTGCCAGGAAGATCCCCAGCATAACTCCCCTCCAGCTAACCAGATCCGTAATCAGTCCCCCAAAAGCGAAGCTACAGATAGGCACAACGAGCATAATACCTGTGATCAGTGCCAGAGCACTTGCACCTTCCAAACGGCCATAACAGTCATTAATGATCGCTCTGATGATTGAATAGACTGAGGCAGCACCAAGTCCCTGAAGGATTCTTGCTAGAATTAACGTTTCAAATGATACGGCCAAAGCTGCTATCAAGCCCCCAAGTGCTAAAATAGCTAGGCCAAAGAATAATGGCCTTCGACGGCCATAGCGATCTGAGAGAACACCATAAAACAACTGAAAAACAGCTAGCGAGATAAAGTAACCGGATAAAAGTGACTGGGAGTCAGACTCCTCGACGCTGAAGTGCTCTGTAATAGAACTAAGAGCCGGAGAAATGATCGTGGTTCCAACCGTGCCACAACCCATGTTCAATACTAAGAGCCAGATGGCTACCTTTTGTGGCATGTCGGACTAGTTTTTGAGAATTGAGAAAACAAGAGCTGGTGGCAGCTATTGAGGATCAAAAGAGGCTACTTGGATTTATCATTGGCACAGAGGGTCAGCATGATTTGATTTGGTTCTATAACGTTTTGGGGATCGCTGTGGAACTCTTTTCTGGCAGGAGTAAAATTTCTCACCTGAGAATCGTTGCAAACCACTTTTTCTAGATTGTCACCATGGAATCCTCTCCCCATCCCAGGCGTAGAAGGCACCCAAAGGATTCTTGTCCACACTCTCGATGACATCCATCATGCGTTTTACGCTATATTCAGGAGTGAAGAGATGGTCTGGATCCATGTTTTTGGAAAAGGGTGAGCTCAGATTCGTATCTACGGTGCCAGGATGAAGAGCAAGGACTTTGACATTTGGGCAACTCCGATTGAATTCAATTGCAATATTGCTGAGCATCATATTCAGCATAGCCTTTGAGCCCCTGTAGCTATACCAACCACCAGCCCGGTTGTCCTCAATACTTCCGACTCTTGCAGAAATAGCAGCAAAGACAGCCTCTTTTTTGTGCCTCATCAACTTCATGAAATATTTAGCCAGCAAGACCGTAGGAAAGGCATTGACCCGCACAGCTTCAAGAAACTGCTCCTCATTAATTTTCCGCAGGCTTTTTTCAGGTCCGTGGTCACTGTTGTGAAGATAGCCAACACAGTTCACAAGAAAGTGAATTTCGGACACTTCCTCACCGACCACTCTTGCAATTTCGACCATCCCCTCCTCTTTGGTACTATCGGCCTTTATAGGGTGAATACGATCAGGGTAATTCTGTATCAAGGCCGCCAACTTCCCACTCTGAACTCCTGCCCCTGTGTCTGATCGATAAGTAACAAACACTTTGCTCGCACCACACTTGATGAGCTCCTCAGCAAACTGAGATCCTAATCCCCCGTTGGCACCATTGATCAACGCATTTTCAAATTTATACATCCTCACTCCTTGTTTGATTCTCAATCATGAAATTTTAATTTTGTTAGCGAGTAGCTTGTTCTGATTATCTTTTAAGAGAGATTCATTGCTTGGCAGAATTCATAGTGATCTTTTCTAAATGAAGTAGTTCATTGCTTTAACTCAGTTTTGCATATTAGGGTGAGCGCTTTTTTGGAAAAGTTAAGTAGATCGATTGTATCATCAGCGCCCTCTCTCTTCTACTAACTCATCAACTAACTGGGTGGAATAAGTTGATCGTGCCCTCAGGCAACGTGGTGTTGCAGAACATTTCTCTGTCACTCGCCTGCTGATTGGAGGAAACGCAAATCATAAATCCAACTCAAATCCATTTAATTGCAGGCGTCAGCAATCCCAGTTGTTAGCTTGTTGGTTACAGCAAGATTTTGATGTACTGAAAAAAGAAAAAAAGCAAATAAAGAAGAAACACAAAAAACTTCTTCTTTTGTGAAGAATAATGTCAGTCAAAAAAATAATATATCTTATAATATCAATATTTTAAATAAATTATTTCGATGGCACAAATTTCGGAAAAGTTACGGTTCCTAAATATCAATTCCGATATTTATTTTCATCAACTCTAAAGGAGTATGTCTGTGAAAAAGTTGACTTTGATGCTGTTCATTCTGTTCTCAAGTACAGCAATTGCGATGGCCGGCGGTCACATGAAAAACTTGGTTGAGACGGCGGCAGGCAACGATGCCTTCAAGACTTTGGTAGCAGCCGTGAAAGCTGCAGGACTGGTGGAAACTTTGGCTGGCAAAGGACCATTTACCGTCTTCGCACCGACAAATGAAGCTTTTGCCAAACTGCCGGAAGGTACCGTCGAAAGTCTGCTGAAGCCCGAAAACAAGGACAAATTGATCTCTGTCCTCACGTACCACGTCGTCCCTGGCAAGGTCATGTCCAAGGACATTAAGCCAAGCCAAATGGTCCAGACTGTCAATGGACAGCAGGTATCAATTAAATTGTCTTACGGGAAAGTGAGTGTGGACGGAGCTACTGTGACTGCAGCCGATGTGGAAGCTGACAATGGCGTCATTCATGTCATTGATACAGTGATTCTACCGAAGAGCTAACCCCTTCTTCACCTATTCTTTGAGCGATCACTGGCCCGATCAGGGTCGGTGATCGCTTCTGAAAAGTTAGTTTGTGTTGGTTACCTGAAAATAGCCTGCACAAACTCTCCCACATGCCTCAAACACAGTTTGAAAAACTAACCGAGAAACCATGATTGATATCGTATTAGGAAGTCTACTCATCTTTGCAGCAGTTGTGTTTGCGGCACTGCTGGCGCTATTTGTATTTCTTTGGCCTCTGCAAAAGAAACGCGAACACGATTATTGGTGTCACCGCCAAAATATCGCCCATGGTCACGATCATGGCAACCAAGAACCTCATGTAGTTTGAAAAAATCATGTCTGAACATACCAAGACCTGGCCTGAACTGGCAATTGGGCTCTATGAAGCGCTAACAGAAAAGAAAGCCGAAATCACCTATCATTTTGAGGATATGAAGGTCGAGGTTCCATCTGGCACAGGACCCGAAGCGGAACATGCTATCTGGAAACTAGATGGTAAGTTGAGAATCAGCACAAAAACGATACAGTAAATCCAAAGCTGAATTTCAAACAACTCTGAGACTCCAACACACTTACCTCCACAAAATTCAGCTTTCGGCAGGCCAGGATTGGTTGAATCAGTAGTAGGTGACCCAGTTCAACAAAAAGTAAACTTACGGAGAAATCAGCAATGGAGTTAGCTCAAAAACAATGTGTCCCTTGCCGTGGTGGGATCCCTCCACTCAAAGGGGATGCTCTTCAGACGCTGTTTGACCAACTCGAGAAAAGTTGGGAGATGATCGATGAGCACCATCTCCAAAAAGATTATGCCTTTGACTCCTATCGGGAAGCTGTGCGTTTCACAAACTTGATTGCAGATCTGGCAGAATCAGAAGGGCATCATCCCGAATTGTTGCTCTCTTTCCGAAAAGTGCGTGTGAGCATCTGGACACACAAAATTGATGGCTTGGTGGAGAGTGACTTTATATTTGCTGCCAAGAGTGATCAGACTCACGCAAAGGAATTCTCTTCCAACCAGTAACGGTGTTAATGGTCATTTTTCGCTGCCAGGTTCAACCTTGATTTGGCACCAACACCGAAAACAAGTCATTTCATGTACGAATAAGTTGCTTTCCAAGCCAATTGCCTCTGTCAGGAATCCCCACATGATAAACGTTCACTGACTCAACTTGCTCTTGAACTGCTGTGAAGATGT
>WTIF01000304.1 GCA_011522845.1 Deltaproteobacteria bacterium | reverse complement strand
GGTGTAGAGGCATATAAGGACTGTATGTCTCCTTGCGGCCATTCCGAATTTGAAACACCGAATCAGTTACTTGAATTTGTGGAAAAACTCAAGCATTTATCGGGTGATAAACCAGTTGGCATTAAAATGTGTATAGGTCATCCATGGGAATTTATTGCTATCGTCAAAGCGATGACAGAAACTAAAAAATTCGTAGATTTTATTACAGTAGATGGGGCTGAAGGAGGAACCGGCGCTGCTCCGGTAGAATTTTCTGACCATATTGGCTCTCCTCTAGCCGACGGTGTAGTTTTTGTTGACAATGCATTAATAGGTGCCGATTTAAGAGACAAAGTAAAAATAGGTGCTTCAGGTAAGGTGGTAAGTGCTTACGATATTGTAAGGCTTTGTTCCCTCGGCGCAGATTGGATTAATATGGCTAGACCCTTCATGTTTGCTTTGGGATGTATCCAAGCAAGAGACTGTGCCTCTGGCGAATGTCCTACTGGGATTACAACCATGAATCCTCGGAGGTACCGTGTTATTGACATTCACAACAGGGCAACCAGAGTTAGTCGTTTTCATGGTAATACGGTTGAGGCTGTTGGAGAAATGTTAGAATCAACCGGAATAGATCATCCCGTGAACTTAACCAGACGCCACATAGTGAGAAGATTGTCATCTAGTCAGATACGTTTAGAGGATCAAATTTATCCTAAGGTAGAAAAAGGCTCATTGTTGAGGGGTGAGGAAGTAGAGGACCCAAGGCTGTCAGTTTATTGGAGTAGGGTATCTGGTGAAAGCTTCAACCCCAAAAATAATTCTGATACCGAAAAGGCGTTAGAATCTGCATACCAACAAATTAATTAATTATGGAGATTAGGAATTGAAAGCATCTGATCTTTTTGTAAAAGCTCTCGAAAATGAGGGTGTAGAATATATTTTCGGTATTCCTGGTGAGGAAAACTTAGATTTATTGGAATCTCTAAGAACATCCAGCAAGATAAAGCTCATTCTTACGAGACACGAACAGGGCGCAGGGTTTATGGCAGCGACTTATGGCCGAATAACTGGTAAGGCTGGAGTATGTTTGGCTACATTGGGCCCTGGTGCTACAAACTTTTCTACTCCTGCCGCTTATGCTCACCTTGGTGGGTTCCCTCTTATTATGATCACAGGGCAAAAGCCCATAAATAAATCCAAACAGGGCCAATTTCAAATAGTTGACGTGGTGCAACTGTTTGACCCTGTTTGCAAAATGTCAAAACAAATTGTCAGCGGGAATTTGGTTCCTTCACTTGTGAGGGAGGCTTTTCGTATAGCAGAAGAAGAGAGGCCTGGAGCGGTTCTACTCGAACTTCCAGAAGATATTGCTGCCGAAGAAACAGATGCGAAGGTGCTAAATCCAACCGAAAGATTTTATGCAATTGGTTGCGATGAAGTTCTCCAACTGGCTGCAGCAAAAATTAAAGCTGCAAAACGACCCTTGATTTTAGTGGGGGCAGGAGCCAATCGCAGAAATATAAGACGGTCTATTTCGGACTTTATTTCTTTCACCAGGATTCCATTCTTCTGTACCCAGATGGGTAAAGGTGTAGTTGATGAAAGTAGTGACCTTTTTCTCGGCACTGCTGCTTTGTCGGATAAAGACTATCTGCATGACTACATTAAAGCCGCTGATCTGATAATAAATATAGGTCATGATGTTGTTGAAAAACCTCCTTTTTTTATGGAGCATGGTGGAACAGAAGTCATTCATGTTAACTACAAATCTGCGAAAGTTGATCAAATTTACTTCCCGCAAATAGAAGTCATTGGACACATTATGCTATCACTTGATAGGCTTTGTGAACTGATTGAACGTCCGCAAAAATATGACCTTTCCTCTTTTGAAAAGGTTAAAGCTAATGTGAACGAAAAGATTTATGAAAAATCAGATTGCGATGATTTTCCAATGAAGCCTCAGAGGATAGTTTCGGATATCAGAAAAATTATGGGTTATCACGATATCATTGCTTTGGACAATGGTGTTTATAAAATTTGGTTCGCTCGAAATTACAAAGCATTCCAACCTAACACAATACTACTAGATAATGCATTAGCAACTATGGGAGCAGGTCTGCCATCGGCAATGATGGCTGCAATGCTTTTCGATAAGAGGAAAGTTTTGGCGATCTGTGGAGACGGAGGGTTTATGATGAATAGTCAAGAACTCGAGACCGCAGTTAGGTACAATCTAAATCTTGTTTGTATAGTTTTAAATGACAGTTCTTACGGCATGATTAGATGGAAACAGTCGCATGCGGGTTTTGCAGACTGGGGGTTAGAATACAAAAACCCAGACTTTATAAAATATGCAGAATCTTACGGCGCCAACGGGCACAGGATATCGTCAGTGGATAACTTCTTTGAAGTCCTCCAAAACTCCTTTAAGGAGGGCGGAGTTCACCTCATCGATCTTCCAGTAGACTACTCTGAAAATGTCAAATACCTTATTACTGACTTAGATAATCACAAGCCCATTATTTGACGATGCAAAACATAATAGACGTTTGTAACCCTTTTGATTTTTCAAAAGTTGGCGATATTAAATTAGTAACTGCCGACGGTATTGAAACCTTTCTCGCTGAAGCACATCAAATTTCACGAGAAAAGAGCAAACAAATTCCTAAACATGAACGAATTTTAATCCTGCGTAGGACAGCAGGTTTAATGAAAAATATTCATGAGGAGCTTGCACTGTTAATTGCTGCGGAAGGAGGAAAACCTCTGATTGACGCAAGAGTAGAAGTGACACGAGCGATAGATGGAGTTGAAACATGTGCCAATGACCTGGGTAATGTAATTGGCAAGGAAATTCCAATGGGGCTAACAGAAGCTGCAAAAAATCGAATTGCTTTCTCCATCAGGGAACCGATAGGCCCTGTCGTAGCTGTATCCGCATTTAATCACCCATTGAACCTTATCGTCCATCAGGTAGCGCCTGCAATAGCCGTTGGATGTCCTTGTATCGTAAAACCGGCTAACGATACTCCGCTTAGTTGCCAAAAGTTTGTCAGCCTTTTGATAGAAGCTGGTCTTCCCAATAATTGGATTGGTTTTGCTCCTTGTGAGAATAACGTGGCAGAAAAACTAGTCACAGATAAAAGGGTCGCATTTTTCAGCTTCATTGGGTCGGCAAAGGTTGGCTGGTATTTAAAGTCAAAGCTGGCACCGGGCACGCGTTGCGCGTTGGAGCATGGCGGAGCAGCCCCGGTGATTGTATGTGAATCAGCAGATACAACAGAGATGATTCCTAAGTTAATCAAAGGTGGTTTTTATCATTCCGGACAAGTATGTGTTTCCGTTCAACGTATTTTTGTCTTAGGGGGGAAAGGCAAAAAAGTTGCCGAAGATATCGCTTCTGGTGCTTCTAAATTAAAGGTAGGAAACGCCATAGAGGAACAGACTGAATGTGGCCCTCTTATTCGCCCAGGAGAGGTCCAACGTGTGGAACAATGGGTGAACGAGGCCATAGCTGAAAACTGCGAAGTTATTTGTGGGGGCCATAAGCTAAGTGAGACAACTTACTCTCCGACAGTTTTGCTCAATCCTGATGAAAATTCTAAGGTGTCCACCGCTGAAATTTTTGGACCAGTTGTTTGCGTGTATGATTGCGCAGATATTCATGAGGCTGTGAGACGAGCAAACTCTCTAGATGTTGCTTTTCAAGCCTCAATCTTTTCAAATAATTTATCAGAGACTATCTCAACGTTTTCAAATCTAGATGCCACCGCCGTTATGATTAATGATCACACTGCATTTAGAGTGGATTGGATGCCTTTCGCGGGAAGAAAACAGTCTGGACATGGTATTGGGGGAATAGGTTATACAATGGAAGACATGACACAAATTAAAATGGCTGTTATCAATTCTTAGATACTATTTAGAATAGTTGTTCATCCAGGACTCACTTTGCTCCCATAATTTAATTGCTAATTCTTGATCAGTTGCGAGAGTACTCGGTGGGCTAGGCGTGCATTTTGAAAAATACTTTCCCGAATGAGTAGAAGCGTCTACAAAAGCACATTGCAATACATTTTTTGCTCCCTCCTCTGGGGTTAACATACCCTTGAGTTTAAGTATAGGACGAAGAAAAAAAGGAAGTGTTCTCCAAATCTCAGTATCAACAAGACCTGGATGAACTGCAAATGATGAGATTCCTAAACTTGCGTATCGACGGTGTAATTCTGACGTAAACAATATATTCGCTAATTTTGAAACTGCGTACTCGTTTATACCGGATAAAGATTTAGTAGGTTTTCTCAAGCTAGCAAAATCTAGTTTTTTTACTATGCTGTGAACTTTACTTGATACATTCACTACCCTAGCATTCTTTGAACGGATCAATGCACATTCAAGTCTGCGTGTTAATACATAATGACCAAAGTAGTTCACACCAAAAGCTAGCTCGAATCCCTCTTTTGTCGATCCTCTCGAACCCGCAAAACCAGCATTATTTACTAAGTAATCTAACGATACATTTTGTTCAAAAAAAGAATCCACACATCTATCAATAGACTTTATCGACCCTAAATCAAGGGAGAGCCACTCACATTTGTGTGCTCCGTACAACTTCTCTATAGCCTGTATCACAGGTAATGTTCTATCGTAGGACCTACTCGCAATGAAAACTTTTATTCCCTTGCTAGCGAATGATAGAGCGATTTCCTTCCCTATTCCTGTGTTGGCTCCAGTGACTAATGCTTTTGTTACATTCATGATAAACTGACCGTTTCAAACAATACATCTTCACTAATTAAGAAATATGCAACCGTGGTTTTGGCTCAGTATAGCGGTAATAGCGGAAGCTTTCGCCACCCTAGCTTTAAAAGCATCAGATGGTTTGACAAAAATATACCCAGTTTTTATCGTAATCATTGGCTACTCAATTGCTTTCATAGCATTGGCAAAGGTATTACAAGTATTACCCGTTGCCATTATTTATGCAATCTGGTCGGGCCTGGGA
>WTIF01000010.1 GCA_011522845.1 Deltaproteobacteria bacterium | reverse complement strand
TTATGGGATAGCTTGTCGGAGTTAACTTTCCAAGAAAGAGAGTCTCTATGAAACTCAACTATCAATGGCCGCTTCCAAGTCAGTCAAGACCCATTGCGATCATCGGTTCTGGAGGTATCGTCAAGGATGCGCACTTACCAGCTTACCAGAAAGCCGAATTTGAGGTGCTTGGTGTCTTCGACATCAACCCTGAACAATCAGCTAAGATTGCCAACTCATGGAGTCTCAAGGCCTTTGAATCTCTCGATTCTTTGATTTCGAGTGCGCAATCTCAGAATGCAGTTTTCGATTTAGCTCTCCCACCATCAGCAGTAGCCGACGTCTTAGAACAGCTCCCTGAGCAGTCTACGGTACTAATTCAAAAACCAATGGGTAGTGACCTCGAGGAAGCCAAGCTAATCAAGGCCATCTGTGAGCGAAAGAAACTGACAGCAGCGGTCAATTTTCAACTCCGCTTTAGCCCAATGATGCTGGCCCTGAAAGATGCGATGTCCAAAGGCCATCTGGAGCGGATCCTTGATTTGGAGGTACACCTGAATCTGGAGACACCATGGGAGCTTTTTCCGTTTCTGAAGAAGATGGAAAGAGTCGAGATTGCGGTTCACTCCATTCATTATTTGGATTTGATTCGATCTTTCTTGGGAACCCCCAAAAGTGTCTGGGCCCAAACTCTTGCTCATCCCAGTACGCCTGATTTTGCCCAAACACGGACCTCAGCGATTCTCAATTATGGGCCTGAGATCCGCTGTGTCCTGTCAATAAACCACAACTATACCAAGGGTCCGAAACTCCAGTCGGCGCAGATTCGCTTTGACTGTCAGCAGGGTGCTGCCGTGGTAAAGCTTGGGTTGCTGCTTGATTATCCGAGAGGAGAGCCGGATGAAGTGTGGATTTGTCCTAGTGGAAAAGAGCAGTGGGAATCAGTTGAATTTGAAGGTGGGTGGTTTCCAGAAGCATTCATTGGGACTATGAGCAATCTTCAAAGATTTGCCTTGAGTGAGGATCATCAACTTCACACTTCAGTAGAAGACGCCTTTGAAACCATGAGACTTGTTGAGGCTTGCTATAAATCAAGTAATTCTGGGGGTACGGAACTATGAGAAGCAAACCACTTATTATTCAGTTTCAACAAAAGAGAAAAAATGAAAATTACAAACGTTAAGAGCTACTTAGTAGAAGATATTGTAAAACCATTTACATGGCAAGTTGACCGACCAGGTTCAGGAGATGGGAGGGATCCAAGGAAAAACTTTAGTTGTGTGATGGTGCTAGAGACTGATGAGGGCATTTCTGGCTACGCAAAAGGCCCCAAAGGCCGAATAATGATGGATTTAGTAGAAAGAAGATTTTCTTCAGATTTAATTGGTATGAATCCATTAAATTCAGAAAAAATTTGGGAAAAATGCTGGGATACGGATCGACTCGAAGAGTATCCACTATATGCAATGGCAATGGTAGATATTGCAGTATGGGATATTAAGGGTAAGAAAGCTGGCTTACCAGTTTATAAACTTTTGGGAGGCTATCGTGATGAAATTCCTGCTTATGCATCCACAACAAGCTACGATACTCTCGAAGAATATAAAGATGTTGTAGAAGCATCTTTGTCAGCTGGGTATCCAAGCATTAAACTTCATCTTAGGTATCGAGATGTTAAAACAAATGCTAAGCTGTGTGAGAAAGTTAGAGAATGGGTTGGAGATGACTTTAGTTTAACACTAGATGCTTCAGGGCTGTGGAATTACACGGATTCATTGTGGTTTGGAAGAGTTTTGGAAGAATTAAAATTTGAATGGTATGAAGAACCAATGAGAGAATTTGAATTAGAAAGCTACAAAAAATTGTGTGACAAGTTAGATATACCAATTCTAGCTGCAGAATGTAGCGACGGATCACATTGGAATGCAGCAGAATTTATCAGAAGAGACGCATGTGATATAATGAGAACAAGCACTCACTATAAAGGTGGATTTACAGGTGGTATGAAAGTAGGCCATGTTGCTGAAGCATTCGGAATGAAAGCAGAAGTGCATGGAGGAGGTCACAATAATCTACATTTATGCTTGGCACTGCCAAATAATACATACTATGAAGATCTAGTGATAGATGTAGAGGATATAGAAGCTAAGGGTAAGGGACAATTAAAGTTTGAAAATGGGATGTATAGTTTCAAGGAACAAGTAGCTGGAGTAGGGATAGAATACGACCATGATGAGCTTGAAAAGATCTCAATTCAAAAATATGAGAAATTTTGAAATGGAAAAAAATAAGCCGAATCTCTTATTCATAAAATCAGATCAGCACAATTTCAGATACATGGGCCATCGTGGCAACACTGAGGCGGAGACTCCGAATCTTGATGAGTTAGCAAGTCGTGGAGCAACTTTTACGAATGTTTATTGCCATTCACCAATCTGTGTTCCATCAAGAGTTGCTTTTCTGACAGGGCTAATGCCTTCGGAAACTGAAGTTTGGACAAATGATCAGATCCTTAATTCAGCTACTCCAACATACGCTCACGCGTTGGGTGCAGGCGGATATAGACCTGTTCAAATCGGCAGAATGCATTTAAATGGATTGGATCAATATCATGGTTTTTCTGAAAGATATGTAGGGGACCATAACCGAAATTTCCTTGGTTCGCCAAGAGATCCTGGAACTCATCAAGAGCATATGAGAGGGACTGCTGGACCAAACAGAATTAGCTTAATTCAATCAGGAGCAGGCCGGTCAGCTTACGAAATTCATGATAGAATCGTTACCGACAGAACAGTTGAATACATCAATCAGTTTTGTTCAAACTCAAATAATGAGAGCCACTCCTTTGCACTATCAGTAGGCTACATGCTCCCCCACCAACCATATGTATGCCAAAAGGAAATTTATCAACAATTCAGAGATAAGGTGAAATTACCTGAAATCAAGGAAAAAAAGTTAGAGGATTACCACCCTTATCTACAATGGTGGAAAGAAAATACAGGTTCAACAGATATAACAGATGAAGAAAATTTAAGATGCAAGGCTGCTTATAGTGGCCTTGTTTTTAGTCTAGATTGCATGATAGGTGAAATCATAAAATGTCTGAAAAAGAACGAGATCTTTAACGAAACAATTATTGTTTACACTTCAGACCATGGAGATCAAGTAGGTGAACATGGATTCTGGTGGAAACAAACTTTTTATGAAGATTCAGTAAAGGTACCGACAATAATTTCGTATCCAAAAATGCTCAGATCTAATATAGAAATGAATGAAGTAATTAACCATTTTGATATCACAGCAACGATGTTAGATCTGACAAACTCACCAACATTGCCAAGATCTCAAGGAAAGTCGCTAAAAAATATGTTAATTAGCGACAGCAACTCTTGGGAGAATGTAGCCATTTCTGAATATTGTATGGATGACTCTAACTTTGCTAATGTATCTGGAAATTTAGGAGGAAGAGATGTTCATGCAAAACCTGGTGGGGTACAGAACAAAATGATCAGACGTGAAGAATGGAAGTTAATATTTTATGAAGGATATAAACCTCAAATATTTAATCTTAAAGAAGATCCACAGGAACTACATGATCGAGTCGATGATCCAAAAACCAAAGAAATTAAAGCAACACTTATCAATGAGGTCTTAACCAATTGGAATCCAACAGAGATTCACCAACGAATGATTGATTTAAAGAAAGATCAATTGATGCAACAAGAATGGGCTAAAAATACTGATCCAGACGATAAATTAAGGTGGAATCTTGATCCATTGAATGACTCCTCAAGGTTGGATCAAGCTGACAGATGAAAATTGCTATTGGTGGAATTTTTACTGAAAGTAATCAATTTTCATTAAACCCAATAACAGTAAATGAGTTCAAGCGGGGAGGCATCTTTCGCGGCAGTGAATTCTACGAAGCGAGAGTTCCTTCCATACGAGGCTGCATCGAGGGGCTTAATGAGGAGAACGCCGAGATCATTCCACTACTCTATGCCTCCGCGAGCCCAGGTGGCAAGATTACATCAGAAACCTTTGAGGAGCTATACAGCGACCTGGTGGCAAGACTTTGGAAAAATATGAATTTAGACGGATTAATTCTCAACATGCATGGTGCTGCTGTTCTCGAGGATGGATCACACCTGGATTCTATTGTCCTTCAGAGAATCAGAGAAGAACTCTGTAAAATACCAATCTTTATTACTGTAGATTTACATGCATACATCACTGAAAATTTAGTTAGGAGTTGTGACGCGATTCTAGCCTGGAACACATATCCCCATAGAGATATGTTTGACATCGGAAAAAAAGCAGCGAAGCTCCTCTCGAGAACAATCAGAGGGGAAATCAAACCAAAAATGGTATTTTCCGGAGTAAACGTAATCACTAGCGCAATCAATGCCTCGACAGATGGACCTGGGCCTTTTGCAAAGTTGATGGCTGAGCAACTAAAAGCTGAGGCTGATCAGGATGACATCCTCTCTACAAGTCTCTTTTTATGTCAACCGTATTTGGATCAACCAAATATGATGAGTGGATCGCTGGTAATTTCAAACAACGATCTTCATAAAGCTCAAAGACTATCTAATGAATTCGCTGAAAAATATTGGAACAAGAGAGCAGAATTTCTCTCTGAGACGAAGAGCGCAATCCAAGTCCTCGATTCTCTGAAATCTGAAGAATACGATCATCATGTTCTGGTAGAGGCCAGCGATTGCTGTGGTGGTGGTGCAATTGGCGATAGCGTCCATACCATTCGACAGTTGATGAGACTTAATTCAGATCAAAAAAGTCTAAGTATCGTTGTCGATCCAAAAGCCATTAATCAATTAAGGGATAAAAATATTGGTGCGATCGTCAAACTGAAAATTGGTCACCAGGCTGATACTAAATGGGGAAATCCGATCGAGGATAATTTTGAAATCATCGATGAGTCAGAAGGTCTATTCACCTATCAGGGTGGTATTTGGGGTGGGGAAACGGGAGACATGGGTTTGTCATATCT
>WTIF01000201.1 GCA_011522845.1 Deltaproteobacteria bacterium | reverse complement strand
ATCCAACTCTGTTACTAATGAGATAATCCTTTAACTCATCTAGGATGTTTCTTGAGGAGTGTTTTGGCAAACAATTTAAAATTTTCTCTGTGGTGATTTTCCACTTTTTACACTCGTTTTCAACGCTATTGAGGGATTTATTTTTTAATGCTTTTTCAATAACCCAATCAACCTCATCTTCCAAGGTTTCCTCTGCAGGTTTCAGAAGAATGGCCTTTAATTTTTCTGATTCTTTCTGATCGAGATTTTCCAACATGTGAATCGTAATCAAAGTTCGTTTTCCCTCCCTGATGTCTCCACCTCGTTCCTTTCCATATTCTTTTGATTCCCCAGCATCCTCTTCCAGGTTCAATAGGTCATCTTTGATCTGAAATCCGATTCCCAAAGCTTCCCCAAAGTCACCAACTTTCTCTAAGATATCTGGAGGAGCATCTGCGATCAGTGCTCCCAGTTGACATGGCCCTCTGCCAGAGTAGACCCCAGTTTTTCTTCGAATCATTTCGAAGTATTCTTCCCTGGAGGGAAAGTAATTGTTGGCAACCCAACCAATATCGTAGGCTTGACCCTCAAAAGTGGCTCTAAAAACTTGATTGAATAAACCAATGATATCTAGTGCTTTTTGATCACCGAACCTTGCCCGATTAGTCAACAGAATCTCGTATACCATTCCAAATAAACTGTCACCTGCATTGATGGCTAACGGAATTCCATGAAGATGGTGCAGCGTTGGTTTTCCACGCCTAAACAAGGAAGAATCCTCAATGTCATCATGAATCAATGCAAAGTTATGAAATAGTTCAAGTGCCACTGCAGAAGGAAGTGCGTCTTCGTAGGATGCTCCGAACCACTCAGCACATAAAAGGAGTAAGGCGGGCCGAAATCTCTTCCCACCCCTTAATGGATAGTCCTTTTGAATAGAATACAGCTCTTTGTATGGTTCTTTTGAGGGAAGGACCTCAAGGGTTGCACGTTCTATTTCAGCGGAAGCACGCTTGAGAAACTCCTCCAGGTTTCCAGATTCGGTAAGCTTGGGACCCCTCATGCTCCGTTCTCCTGAAACTCGTATGAGAAGAGTTCCCCATCTGCTTCCCCTTCGCAGACCTTTGTCACTCCTCCCTTCATGATTATTTGAAAATCTGCCTGAACAAGAATTTGGAGAGTTCCCCCGGGCATATGTACTGTTAATTCTCGATCACACCAATCTAGTTTTCTGGCTACTGCTGCGGCTGCACTTGAACTACTTCCAGAAGCTAACGTATACCCGGCACCTCTTTCCCAAATTTCCAATTTGATATTTTTACGATCCAAAATCTCCAAAAACTGAACATTCGTTCGATTTGGAAAGATTGTGTGATTCTCAATCATAGGCCCATATTTTTTAGCTATTTCTGGACTGGTTTTTTCTGTTCGAATCACGCAATGAGGATTACCAATCGTAGCAGCACAGAACTCAAAAACCTGATCTTCAATCTGAAATTTTTCCTGCAAAACTTCTCTTGATTCCCCCTGAACTGGAATCAAATCACTGGTGAATGAGACTTTTCCCATTGAAACAGTCACTTCTTGACCCTCAGGATGAACCGTTGCCTCAACTACTCCGCCTTTGGTGTTGACCCGAAAACTAGCATTTGAAGCAACTAGCTGCTGATCCCAAAGATAGCGGCAAAAGATTCTAAGCCCATTTCCGCTCTTTTCCGCCTCGCTCCCATCCGGATTAAAAATTCTAAGGTTAAAATTTTCTTTCCCCTCTTCCTGATTGAATGGTCCCCACAAAATGCCATCTGAACCAATTCCGAGATTTCGATGGCAAATTCGTCGAATTGCTTCATTAGAAGGGACTTCATCAAAATTCTTTGGATCTAAAACCAGATAGTCGTTGCCAAGCGCATGATATTTGTGAAATTTCATTTATTGATGAAGATTTGATGGATTGATTAACGACCTAAAAGTGTTGATTCATCAGAGTGCTGTAAAATCTTAAATCTCTTTGCTAGCGGGAGAAGTCGAAGGGGAAGGGTTGATTCCAGTTCTTTAGCCCGCTTCTGAACAGTAGATAAGAGAATCTGATTTGGTTGGGCATGACCGTAGAGTATGGAATTGGTCATTACCCCGGTTTTGGCCTCGATTAGCTGACCACAGAGCCCATGCCAGAGTTCCTTTTGAAGTGAAAAGAGTCTAAACTGATTCCAGAAATTCCCCACTAACCATCCGTCTGCAGAGAGTAAGTCCTGCAGTTGCAGTAAGAGGCTTGTTGAATCGAAACAACTTGAGGCACCTGAATGATCAAAAGCATCCAGAAAAATTAGGTCGTAGGGGCCGGCTAGATCTTTGACACTTTCGGTCACATCCATTGGCAACACCTTGAGTCTGGAATCATTAGGAAGCCCGAAGTGTTCATACGCGGCATCAATCACCACCGGATTGATTTCAATCGCGGTTTGCTGGATTTTTGGAAAATGATGAAAGAGAAAATTTGCTACAGATCCACCACCCAAGCCAATATGAAGCACATTTTCTAGTTGCGGCACTAAAGCGATTGCCGCCAGCATTTGCCTTGTGTAGCGCAGCAGAAGACAATCCGGTTGGAGGGTGGAATAAGCGCTTTGAACAATCAAATTACCGAAGCGCAGCTCTCTCCTATCGAGCTTTTCCCAAACTTGTACAGGGACTCCATTGTATTCCTTATCAAACAACAATTTTTCAGGCAGACTTTCAAACAATTATTGACTCAATAGTAGATTTTTAGTTTATTGATCCGAAAACATTTGTGTCTTGCAAAAAATTTAGTCGCCTATGGTATGTCAATTGTAGTACTAATTAAAGGCCACGAGACAAAGAACCTGTAAAGGTTCAATAAAATCCGGACAGGATGTCCCGATGGAAACTATGGATGGTTGCCAGTCAACCCAAAGTTTCTAGGGACCAAAATGAGACAAAACATTAAATTGCACGTCGACTCAGACCGCAAAATGGCTGTAGAAGACGTGATCTCATTGCTGAAATTGCTTCGCAATGATTTGGAAGTGGAAGTGGTGACGAAGTCAAACCGACCGGTAAAGCGATTGTCTGCGGGTGCAGTGCTGTTGAATGAAGTTGCCAAAGCACAACCAAGCAGACCCGATGAAGAATTAGAAGAGTTGAATGAAATCGGCTCTCTGTTGGGCGCTGTCACGCGCAAATCCTCATTTCGAGAGCTTGAAACCGCCTAGCTTTGATGATGGAAGCGTATCCATCTTCGTTTATAGGAAGCAACGGGTTTGGGTTGTAATTCCATTCCCGCCTGTAAGGCTAACTGACAAGCCCCGCTAATGGAAATGCTAGGTTTAGTGGTGAATATCTCCATCAGTAAACCTACCTCCGCTGGGGAAAGAGTTTGATATGGAAGTGGAGGAATCCGTTCCTCCCCATCTATATGAAGTTTATAGGCTTTTGCAATCTCTTCCCAGGTTTCTCCTTCTTCTCTTAAAGACTGTATCTCCCTTTTCTCAGTAGCAGTTAGTTCCGACCAGCATTTGTGCCAGGGAACTTCCTCTTCTTGTGCCCAACGCTTAAGAACTTTCAAACTGACATCGAAATCTTCAGAAATTTTTTCAGGCAGTTCACCCTTCAACAGCTTTTGAATAATCAACCCTCTGTCTGATTCAGACTTCCTTTTACGATGAGCTTTTTGTCTCGAAGATACATCTTTTTCAAGAATAAGTTTGGCAATGTTCTTCAGTTCAGACTCTGAAATTGAGAATTTGCGTGCTAATTCTTGATGAGAAACACCTTTGTCCAACTCAATCGCAATTTCAATGCGTTGTAGTTCGTCCAAAGGCATTTCAATCCTTGGTAGATGATATCAGCTGATTTGTACTTCGAAGTGGGATTTGAGTGGAAATCTTTTTCGGATTTAAGATCATTGACAAATAATTCTTCTACTCTTTCCAGTTGAAGGGAACTTCTTGTCTCATTCGCTCGACCGTGCTTTGTTGTGGGGCCTCATTAACAAAATAATTCCCTCCACGTTGTAGTTGCTGGGATTCAGGCACTTCGTAATTGCCAGGTGGCATTGGATATCTTTCACCAGTCAGAGCATCACACCCTATAAGACCAAAACTTATAAAGATTGATATCACACCAAGTAAGTGTTTACTTTTCATTCTACATCCCTATTTCTTAATCTAAAATTCAGAGTTTGTTGGAAAAATTTTTGCACAACACTATTCAAAGAGAGAAACAAAAGTCTTAAGAATAATTAAGCAACTCAAGGGCCTGCGCATGTACGTCAAGATTCGCAGCTGCTAGCACAGTTCCGTCCCAGCCCATTCGAACTGGATCACCCGACCAATCTGTCACAATCCCACCGGCCTCCTGAATAATTACTACCAACGCAGCAATATCGTAAAAATGCAGGGAGGCTTCCGCTACAAGTTCCACCCAACCACAAGCAAGAGCTCCATAATTAAAACAATCTCCACCATATCTTTCAACACGTACAGATTTCGCTAAATTCTGAAATTGCTTCAATTCCTCATTTGAAAAAATCGCTGGGGATGTACAAACCAATCTTGATTCCTCAATTTTTTGAGTTGAGGAAGTGGCACAACGTTTACCCTTGTAAAAAGAGCCTCCATCAAGGGTTGCCCACCAGCGCTCCTGGGACATTGGAAGATCCATCAAACCCAATAAATATTCGTCTTCAGTCACTAAGCTCAACAAAGTGCCAAACAACGGATTCCCAGTGATGAAACTTCTTGTTCCATCAATCGGATCAATCACCCATCGATATTTGGAAATCAAGTTCTCATCAGCCTCTTCTTCTCCAATTATTCCATGATCCGGGAATTCTGAACGAATTCTTTCACGAAGCAATGATTCAATCTGTTTATCAGCAATTGTTACCGGTGAAGAATCCTCCTTATCAGTCACCTGCAGATGACTCGTAAAAGATTACCACGCCTGCAACCGAGCTTCGTCTAGCCAATCATGAGAAGCTTCAATCTAGTTGCGGTCCATAAACTATTTAAGGAAAATAAGAATA
>WTIF01000334.1 GCA_011522845.1 Deltaproteobacteria bacterium | reverse complement strand
TGGATGTTGTAGGGTGGCAGTGCTGACGAGTTGGGTATGCCCTCTTTCAGTACGACAATGCTTTTCTCGTAACTGAATCGGACAGCCCAACACGCTTCATGGATGAATATTCTTCAGATCGGGAGTATCCCTATGCGCAAGGAAAAAGCTCCTTCCCAAGAGCTGGATTGGGAGAGTACAGAGTGGGTACAGTTACGTAGCTTGTTTCTGGATGAATCAACCCGAGAGCGGATCATTGCGTGCCTGACACAGTGCGATCAGGAAGTGCCCCTAAGCTCGGTTCCCATCTTGAGACCGCTATTGATGAATCAGGAAGTTGCGCTGGGAGTGCCGCTGCAGCAGAAATCCACAGTGACACGCAGAGAGGAAGGCCGGCGTCGACGTCAACCACCACTACGTAGAGGCTGAACGTCGACTCAAGAGGGAAGTTACTTCATTTTGCCAAACATGCCGATGTTACTGACTGGAGGAATGATCGGTTTGTCTTCCTCTTCAGCTGGAGCCTCTGGGGCGGTCGTGGTCTCCGGTAGCTTTTTCTGAGCGTCCGGCAGGGCCCGTTGCTTAAGGGCCATCAGCTCGTCATCCATATCTGGAGACTCGTGCTCCAGCTCCTTGAATTTTTTGTCCAGGCTTTCGCGACCATCCTCCAGGCTCAACTCCTGATACGCCTCTGCCCGTGCTGACATCTGCTCGATCTTTTCTTCTGCCCGGTCAATCGCTTCCATTGCGCTGACGTTGTCTCCAAGCCCCTCAATCGTCTGGTAGATCTGCTCCTGGGCTTCTGCCTGCTTCTGCTTGGCAACGAGCAGACTCTTCTTGCGTTTGATCTCTTCGATCTTGTCTTCCAGTTGCTGATAGCCATCCCGGAGTAGATCCGAGTTACGAGCATGTGAAGCAAGCTGCTGCCGGAACTCTTCGGAACGACGAGCGTGCTCTTTCTTGCGCATCAGAGCATCTTTCGCCAAATCATCTTTACCCTTCTGTACCGCCAGCACTGCCTTGTCTTCCCACTTCTGCGCCTCTGCTTCTTCCTGCTCCGTCTGACGCTCAAAGCGTTTTTGCAGGGCCAGCGCTTCCGTCATGCGTTGCTTGGCTTCTCTCTTTTGGGTTTCCAGGTCGCTGATCATCTGCGTCAGCATCAACTCCGGATCTTCAGCTTGGTCCAATGCGGCGTTGGCGTTGGCGCGCAGGACATTGACGAAACGATTGAAAATACCCATAACTACTTTCTCAGAACAATTGTTTGCGTTTATTGGAAGGCAGGATGTTGAGTGCCTCCCGATACTTGGCAACCGTACGGCGTGCAACCTTGATGGAACTGCGTTTCTGCAGAATATCCGCAATTTGCAGATCTGTATAGGGGGAACGCACGTCTTCGTTCTGAACCATCTGCTGGATCATGTCCTTGATCCGCTTGGAAGAGACGGCTTCACCCTGCTCCTGATCAATGCCGCTGGTGAAAAAATATTTTAGTTCAAAGATGCCCTGTGGCGTATGCACGTACTTGTTGGTCGTGATACGACTGACCGTCGACTCATGCACATCGATGTCTTCTGCTACATCCTTGAGTACTAGCGGTTTGAGGTAGTGGATACCTTTTTCGAAGAAACTTCGCTGAAAACGCAGAATACTCTTGGTCACCTTGTAGATCGTCTTCTGCCGCTGCTCGATGCTCTTCATCAGCCACTGGCCTGCTTTGATTTTCTCTTGGATGTACTCCTTCGTCAAGTTGCCGTCTTCCTCCATGTTGTCCACCAACTCCCGGTAGTAGTTGCTGATGCGCAACCGCGGCATGCCGTGAGCGTTGAGAGCCACCTTGTATTCTTTGTTGACCGTGTAGATGAAGACGTCGGGAATGATGTAGTGGTGGGAAGGGGGAGGGGTGAAAGAGCGTCCGGGCTTGGGTTCCAGTGCCATGATCTCACGGTAAGCCTCCAACACTCGCTCCAGGTCCTGCTTTTGACGACGTGCAATCCTTTTCAGGTCCTTGCACTCCAGCAACTCCATGTCCTGCTCAACGATTCGATAGCACAGCTCATCACTCCGGCCCAACAAACGCAGTTGGATCAACAGACATTCCTGCAGACTGCGGGCTCCCACTCCATTCGGATCAAAGGTCTGAATCTGAAAGAGCACCTCTTCCACAAAGGCGGCGGCCCTGCGTGAAACCTGCACCTTGTTCTCCAGATCTTCCTCTAACTCTTCTTCCTCAAAAACTGGTGGTGGAGGTAAGTTCTTTCCTCGGCGTGACTTTCGTTTACCGTCACCCATCGCCGCTTTTTCCTGCTGATAACGCAGGTCCATCCAGTAAT
Source organism: Deltaproteobacteria bacterium (assembly GCA_011522845.1). Classification (GTDB taxonomy): domain Bacteria; phylum SAR324; class SAR324; order SAR324; family NAC60-12; genus JCVI-SCAAA005. The sequence continues at coordinate 2,720 of WTIF01000334.1, read as the reverse complement.
CGTCCATCTCACGCTCGACCGTGAGTTCATCACTGTCCAGCGCTTCCAGAATTCGATCCTGCAACTCCGGATTGCCTTCCAAAATTTCCCGGATGCTCGTGACCAGGTAGCCATTGTCCGCAATATTACCAGCCAGGTAGTGAGCGACCTCAACCTCCAACTTGCTCATGCGCAACAAGCCCACTTGCCACAACAGGTGATCCTGCAGCGATTCGTCTTGAGCCAAGGTGGCTTCCAAAGAAGGAAGTTCATCATCATCACCACCGCTGCGGATACGTCGATCCTGGTACTGACCATACTGATCGACCTGCTCCACATACTGCTGCCAGTCCACCTCTTCCTGAGCAGTCGTCTCCTCTTTCTCTTCTTCTCGAGCGGTTTCGTAGGTCTCTTCGCTGACCGGCACTTCGGTCTTTTCTGTTGTCATGTCGCGTTGTTCCTCGCTGGGATAGGTGTCGATATCCATCGACTCTTCCAGTACGGGGTTTTCAACAAGCGACTGTTCAATCAGTTCTTCCAGTTCGGCGCGTGACAGCTGCAATAATTTGATTGCCTGCTGGAGCTGCGGGGTCATGATGAGCTGCTGCGTCATCTTCATTTGCAGCTTCATGTGCATGGCCATAGGACGTCTCGGCTGGGAAATTGAGGGGATGTTACCAACAATCCGGTTGGTCTTGGCGAGCCTTTTCCAAAAGTAGGCAATACCCTAATCGATTGGCATTTAAATTGCTAGAGGAAAATACAAAAATTACTCAATTCGCTCTCAAAAAGCGAAAGACTCGCCCAGATAAACCTTCCTCGCCTGCTCATCTTTCGACAATTCTTCCGGTGTTCCGCTGACCAAGAGTGTGCCCTCGTTCATGATGTAGCCTCGATCAATGATGCCAAAGGTCTCTCGGACGTTGTGATCTGTGATCAACACCCCAATATTGCGCCGTGCGAGCTGTCGGACGGTCTCCTGGATGTCTGCAACAGCAATCGGATCAACACCCGCGAAGGGCTCGTCCAGCAGGATGATTGAAGGTTCCAGCACCAGCGCCCGAGCAATCTCCGTACGACGACTCTCCCCCCCAGAGAGAGCGTAGCCCTTGAGATGTCGAACATGGGCAATCCCCAACTCTTCCAACAGCATCTCCAGGCGCTCTTTTCGCTCGGCCTTGCTGATCGGTAGCAGCTCAAGAATCGCCATCAGGTTGTCTTCAACGGTCAGCTTGCGGAAGATTGAACGCTCCTGTGACAGATAACCGATCCCACAACGCGCCCGCTTGTGCATGGGGTAGTGTGTGATCTCAGCCTCATCCAGATAAATCGTACCCCGATCCGGACGGACGACTCCCGCAATCATGTAGAAAGTTGTTGTCTTGCCAGCGCCATTAGGGCCCAGCAGACCCACAATGCTACCCTGCTCGACTTCCAGCGAGACCCCTTTGACGGCCTGCCGACCTCTGTAGATTTTAACCAGTTGCTCTGCAGAAAGTTTTCGTCGTTCCATGACTGTATTCCGAAGCTCTTTTTTCAGTGAAGTGGTTGTAGAATTTTAGGAGAGCCTACATTTGCAGCCGTTTTTTGGTAGGAACCTGCATTTTCTGTGAGAAAAGAAAGCAGAGAGTTGCGCTATTGTCGAGAGGAAGAGTCGTGGAGGGATTTTGTTGGTTAGGGACGGTAGGAATCATCCGTAACCAGGGTGAGACACTTTGGACGCTTCTGGGCAATCGGTATTGTTCCAACTGCCCATAGCGTTTGCTAATTCTGCAGAGCCTATTCCACTTCCGGTAACTCAGAAGGAATAGCCAGCGCTCAACTGCAGTACATTGGCCTTGCCCTTGTACTTACCAGTCAGGTCTGGATTAGTTCGAGTCGTACTGGGTAGGAAGTCACTCACTAAGTAAGCCAAATCCATCAGGAAAGCCCGGCGCTTATAACCAGCACCGACAAAGAAACTATTTCGCCCAGCTCCATCTGGAGTGGTAGGCCCCAGTGTCGACTCTGGAATCGGACTAGCCGTTTTGTAATAGCCTCCTCGAACCTTCAGGTAATCCGTGAACGTATAGAAACCACCAATTTTGTAGTCCACAACATCTTCCCAATTCTGCTTAATCACCGTTGTGTCACTGGGCTTTCCTTTTTCATAGCGAATAACAATTTCATCGTAGGCCGACCAACCACTACGCAATAGGCCAGCCTCAATCGCGTAAGCCCCTGGGATATAGCCATCACCCGATGAAAAAGACTTCCAAGAAACAGCCATCTCCAATAAATCAGGATATTTGACGTCGACAGAGATACCACCATCTGGAAATTCATTTGTATAAACTGGAGGAGCACTACTGGTATCAAACTGAGCGTCACCATCTCCACTTATGGTAAAGCGAGAAGTGTAATTTGCTGCTGCTGCGATTGTTCCACCGTCGTAGAGAATCGAAGCGTTGTAGCCATTTGCAGTACCTTTACCCCCAAGAGTCACAGAAAAACTATCTGTCCCACTGTAGATAACTTCTTGGTCAAGCTCGATATGGGCTGCGTAGAAGTTGAGCCCCCCTCCAACTGAGAAATCTCCGAAACGTCCAGCTACCACGATGGGTTGGTTCAGTGTTGCCAACTTGATCCGGGTCAACACATCTCGCCCTGCCCAATCTTCAGGCCACTCTACACTGGAATTGAAGGGCAGGTTCGCACCCGTTCCTACTGCCATATCTCCATTGTTGTAGACAGCATAAATG
>WTIF01000059.1 GCA_011522845.1 Deltaproteobacteria bacterium | reverse complement strand
TTGAGGTTGGAGGAAAGAATAACGCAGAGCTTGGGGGAGGTCCATTGCGCCTGAAAGGCAAGGTAATGGGGATTTTTGACGGAGATTATCGCTCAGAAGGACCAATGTATGCGGGTTTAGTAAAGAGTTTTGGTCAGACTGCAGTTCTTCACGTGAATGGGATTGATATCATCGTCACCACTCATAATCTACAGATCTTGGACCGAATGCAGTTTGCTGCTTTTGGAATTGATCCCGAATTGAAGAAGGTGGTCGCACTGAAATCCATGCAGCATTTCCGGGCTGCTTTTGAGCCACTTGCCGCTGAAGTGATCGTTTGTGATTCAGGTGCATTAGCTCGTCCCAGACGCTCAACCTTGCCTTTTCAGAACGTCAGGAGGCCAGTGTATCCGTTGGATAAAATTCAACGCTAAAGTAGTTGATCAGCCCCAATGGCTGACCATCTTGCAGGCGAGGTCAAAAGCGGCTCTTGTAGCCCCTAAATTTGCTTTCCCCTGGCCTGAGATATCAAATGCGGTTCCATGTGCAGGGGTGGTAACTGGAAAAGGAATACCACCCTGTACCGTTACGCCACGACTGAATCCCAACAGCTTTAGAGCGATTTGTCCTTGATCATGATACATCGTGACCACAGCGTCGATTTCTTTGGCAATGGCTTTTAGAAATACTGTGTCAGAGGGCCAAGGCCCGTCAACGGGCAAACCTGCTGCTTGAAGAGATTGGACCGCCGGGGCAATTACATCGATTTCTTCTCTTCCAAAGTTACCTCCATCCCCTGCATGCGGGTTCAGTGCTGCAACAGAGATTTTAGGTGAGCTAATTCCTGAGTTGCAGAGAATTTGATGAATCAGCCTGACAGCTTCCTCAATACTTGTTGCGTTAACCCGCTCTGCAACCTCCTTCAAAGCGATATGGCTGGTAACTCGACTTGTCCACATCCCATCAAAAGTGTTTAGCTCGCTGATGTAGTTTTCAACTTTCAGCCGGGTAGCCATGTAATGAAGCTCATCATCATGACCCAAACCAGCCGAGTGCATTGCTTGTTTGTTAAAAGGGGCAAAGACGACTGCATCAACGATCCCATCGCTCGCAAAATCCAATGCGATATCCAAGGTGCTCAAGACCGATGCTCCGGAACTTTGAGTGGCCTCAGCAATCTTCACATCAGAGCTTGGTATTGTCTGCGTGGGATGGAAGGCGAAACTTTCCGAATTCTCCAATACCCACTCTCCTCCGAGGGGATCCACCTGCTGAAAACCATTTTTCACCCCAGCTTGGTGCTGCCCCATTTCCAATACATGGGAGTCTCCAATTACCAAGACATCTGCTTCATTAGAGAGTCCAGGTTCAGCAAGTAATTTCGCTACTAGTTCTGGTCCGATCCCACTGGGATCTCCAGGAATCAAAGCAATTCGAGGTTTCATGAGTTGTTTCCCAGGTTTGATTTCAAAAGAGTATCTTCTTGATCTTCAGCAATATTTTTGATCGTGGTGTCGAGATGGGTGCGCAATTCAATCGCTATCTTTTGGGTATCTCTTTCTTTGAGTGAGGTGGCGATTTGGTCATGTTGGTTAAGGGTCATTGGTCGTCTTGTCGCTCTGCGAGAAGACACAAAACGCGCTCTCCAAAGCCGAGCATTGTACTGGCGATGAGTCTCAATCAGAGCTGGATTGCGGCTTGCAGCCACCAGTTGCCGGTGAAATTCCATGTCAATCTTAAAGAACTCCAATGGCTCAATCCTGTCAGATTTTTCAGACATTTCTTCTGCTAATGCTGCAATTGAATTGATCTCATCCTGAGTTGCTCGTTCACAAGCCAGTTCACCGGCAAGAGACTCCAACGCACCAATGATTTTGATCAAATCAGCTAACTCCAGAAGTGAAGGATTGGCTACAAAGGGTCGTCGAGTCGAACTGTACTCTACCAAACCTTCGTGTTCCAAAATCTTTAGGGCTTCTCGGAGTGGAGTTCTGCTGATGCCCAGCACCGAGGCGAGATCGCGTTCTGGTACAGGAGTCCCGGGTTTTAGCTTTTCCAGCAAAATAAGTTCTCTGAGTGCATCAGCTGCCTCATCAGCAAGCGTTCTTCTTGGTTTGAGCAGTGGTTGCCCAAAAGTCTTCAATTCGTCAAGTGGTTGCATCCTAAAATTATGATTCTGAATTAGATTATATAAAATCTAAAAATCAAAAATTATCCTTAGATAAGCAAATATTTTCAGCTATTTGAAAATTTATCAATAGATTGGAAAACCAAAACTACCTTCACAAAATTTCTCAAGATTTTATCGATTTTATCTTTCGCAACAGAAAGGGGCCTGCAAGAGCTAAAACAGTTAAAACCAAAAACAACAGAGATAATGGCCGAGTTGCGATCAGCCACCATTGCTCATCAAGCATTACCATGCTCTGCCCAAGTCTTTTTTCCAGCATTCCTCCAAGGATCAGCCCAATTGCAAGAGATACTACTGAGAATCCATACCTCTTCATCAGGTAGCCGATCACACCAAAAAAAAGGGCAATCCAGACATCAATCATCGATTGATCCAGTGCGTAGGCCCCAACCATTGAAAAGAGAAAAACCATGGGCCATAGAATTGTCAATGGGATCAAAGTGGCCCGTGCAAAGATGCGTGCGCCATACAAGCCCACGAAGAAAAATAAGACGTTGACCAAAAGCATCGACCAGAAAATGGCAAATACGAAAGTAGATTGCTCGGTAAACATGGTTGGCCCTGGTCGAAGACCATGAACCATCAAGCCAGCAAGAATTACAGCGGCAGTGGGGCTTCCTGGTATTCCGAGAGCCAAGGTAGGTACCATGGCACCACCTGTCGCCGAATTGTTAGCAGCTTCGCTACCAGCAATGCCCTCGATAGAGCCTTTTCCGAATTCTTCAGGAGTTTTTGACCAGCGCTTAGCCTCATTGTATCCAATCATTGATGCGATGGTCGCCCCTTCTGCTGGCAAAATTCCGATGAATGTGCCAATCCCTGAGGAACGTAAAATTGCCTTCCAGGTTTTTTGATAATCCGCCTTGCTGGGCAATTGAATCGCGCGAAGAGTGATTCGTTCACGGACAATCCCAAGTTGACCAGCCTGAGTAAGAAGTTCTGCAATTCCAAATACTCCAATCATGACTGGTACAAAGCCAATTCCTTCGGTTAATTCGTTCATACCAAAGGTAAATCGTTCAACAGTGGTGAGTAGATCAATCCCGACTGTTGCCAATAGAACTCCGAATGCCCCAGACATTATGCTCTTGATCGAGGATTCTTCGCCGATTGAGGCCAGCATTGACAGTCCAAAGACCGTAAGAGCAAAATATTCGGGAGGAGCAAATTTATAAGCAGCTCCAGCTAAAAGCGGGGCCGCCGCCATTAGGCAAATTACGCTGATGATTCCACCAATTGTAGAAGAGACAGCCGCCATGCCTAGAGCTCTTCCTGCCTCCCCGCGTTGAGCTAGAGGATAGCCATCTAGACAAGTGGTGGCACTCGCAGATGTACCCGGGGTATTGATCAGAATTGCGGTGATTGCTCCTGCAAATGTTGCTGCGCAGTATATGGTTGTAAGTACTGCTATCGCAGCAATGGGTTCCATCGTGATGGTAAAGGGAAGTAGAAGCGCAACCCCATTGGTAGCATTCAGACCAGGGAGCGCTCCGACAAGAATCCCCCCTAAAGTGGCCAACACTATCAACAGGAGCAGCATTGGGTCAGCTAGTGCCCAAAGACCAGAGAAGATGGCTTCCAATTTTACCCGTACCAAAGATTCGTCAACAAACCGCGTGGGAAGCGGACTTCAAAGACTAAATCGAAGAGAAAGAAAACAAAGGTTGGAAAAAACAGTGTCACCAGAAGCAAAGCTCCTAATCGGCGCTCCCCCCAACTGAAAGACAGCATTCCACTAAAACAGCCAAGCGCAATAAAGAAATCCAAGTGTGTCAATAGAACAAAAACCACCATCAATGCGAGAGAGATAAATACTGAAGGTGGGACGGCAGGTCGGTTGTGTTGGGTGTTTTCAAAAGGTAGTAAGCAAGCTAGGCCAATCAACAACAAAAGAATTAGTTGTGGAAAATCAGAAGGCTGAATGCCCCGCTTGAGAATTTCTGGTACACGGTCGAATTGAGTCGTTAGATAAAAGGCAATCGCACAGAACAAGATGATCAATCCAGGGATTACCCAGCGACTGATATTAGCTGAGCCTGATTTTATGGAGTTGGATTGATTGGCCATCTGATGAAACCGAGAGGGGAAGAGGTGCCCCAAAAATGAGGCACGATCAGAGGAGTTATTGAATGAAGCCCAATTCAGTGAGGGCATCTTTCATATCAGTCACCATGGTCTGGAGTTGATTACCCCAAACTGCAGAACCAGCTACAGAAGTCGAATCTAAGCCCACAGAGGTTAGGAAACCCTGATAAACTCCATGTTTCATGGCTTTGATCAGTGAATCCTCAATTTTCTTAGCCACGTCATCTGGGACATCCTTGTGAACGACAAATCCTCTGACAGTAGAAAAACTAACAGGGATTCCCAATTCTTTTGCAGTGGAAACATCGGAAATTGCTGACATTCTCTCATCAGCAAGAACAACGATTGGGCAGACATCTCCAGCTTCAATTTGTGCTCCAGCTTCAGCTAAGTTCAACACACCGACATCCACAGCACCTGCTACCAATTGGGTTGCCAGTTCACCACCACCATCGAATGGGACGATCTTTGGTGTTGCTAGGTTGCCTCGCTTTGTGAACATAAATGCTGAAACATCATCAATGTTTCCAAGGTGCGTTGTCCCATAAGTCAACGGTTTATCTTTCTGAGCATCAACAAAGCTTTGAGCGCTGTCATAGACCCCGCAGCGGACCATCAAAATTTGCGGGTCGTCCGTGCCTCTGGCAATTGGGCGGACGTCATCCAAGGTCATTTTGGTTTTGTTTTTCGCTAACTCAGCAGCATGACCAATTGTGAAGGTCAAAATTGAATAGCCATCAGCTGGCTGCTCAAGATAATAATCCATAGCTACAGAGCCACCGCCACCACGCTTGTTG
>WTIF01000344.1 GCA_011522845.1 Deltaproteobacteria bacterium | reverse complement strand
TCCCCCGAACTTCTTCCCCCTGACGACAACCACTACCTGGTTTCCTTGCTTTGGCAGGCGCGTCCTGCTGGTGTTGGGCTGGCCAGGGCCGATCTTTCCACGGGTGAACTGGAAATCACGGAGTTTGAAGAAAGTGAAAAGTTGTTGTGCCTGGACTTTTTGCGTCAGCTACAACCAAGCGAGGTACTGCTTCCAGAAGCTCGAACCGAGGGTGAAGTTCAGTTTGTGCAGAGCGTCCTGCAGCTGTTGAAGCAACTTCCGAAGGTTGGGGAGCAGGCAGTGACCATTCGCTCAGCTTATGATTTTGACACGCAGACTGCACGACAGCGACTTCTCGAACATTTTGGCACCCTGAACCTTGCTGGGTTTGGTGTGGAGGAATTGGCACGGGGCATTCGGGCTGCTGGAGCCTTGCTGCAGTATATGGGTGAGACACAACAGTGTAGCTTGTCGCATCTGACCAGTATCCGTCAGTTACGACGCAGTCAGACAATGCCACTGGATGAAACAACCATCCGCAATCTGGAGATCTTCGAAACCCCCACCGGACAGAAGCGGCATACACTCTTTCATGTGCTCAATCAATGTGTGACTCCGATGGGAGCACGCCAGTTGCGACAGTGGCTGCGCTATCCACTATTGGAGAAAGAACCTCTGGAAGCTCGCTATGATGCGGTCGAAGAGTTCCAGAAGCAGGGTCGAATGCGACAGGAACTACGTCAGCAGTTGTCTCAGGTCCAGGATCTACCCAGAATTGCAGGACGGATTAGTTTGCCGGTGGCAGGCATCAATGACTTCCTCGCTTTGCGTAGTTCGTTGGAACCTCTGCAATTGTTACCGGATTTGTTGGCACCCTTGTCCACCCCATTGCTGGTCGAGGTGGGCGCTTCCTTTGATCCCCTGAACGATTTACTCACCCTGCTGGAACAGCGGTTGTTGCCAGAGCCTTCTCTGAAATTAGCAGAGGGTGGTTACATCGCCGATGGAGTGTCACAGGAGTTGGACGATCTGCGGCTCTTGACGACAGATTCTAAAGAATTTCTCAATCGAATGCTGCAACAGGAGCGGGAGCGAAGCGGTATTGCCAGCCTTAAGCTGGGCTTCAACAAGGTGTTTGGCTACTATTTGGAAGTCAGCAATGCTCACAAGAATCGGGTTCCTGGCCATTATCTTCGTAAGCAGACCCTGACGAATGGGGAACGCTATATCACGCAAGAGCTCAAGGAGTTTGAAGAGAAAATTCTTAGCGCAGAAGAACGTAGTGTCGAGTTGGAGCAAGCACTGTTTGCAGAACTACGGCAGGAGGTTCTACAACAACTTGGACGCCTTCAGGAAAGTGCTCGCAAATTAGCTATTTTAGATGTTCTGGCTGGTTGGGCCGAACTGGCTTTGGCAGCTAACTATGTGCGGCCCTCCCTGCTGGAAGCTGGACATCCGAGAAAGCTTCGATTGCAAGCTTCTCGGCATCCAGTGATTGAGCAACTGGATTTGGGCGAACCTTTCGTTCCAAATGACATTGACTTGGAGGAAGAAAGGCGACAGGTTCTGCTGATTACCGGCCCCAACATGGCTGGTAAGTCGACATTCATGCGCCAGGTTGCTCTGAATGTGTTGATGGCCCAAACTGGCTGTTTTGTAGCGGCTGCTTCTGCTGAAATGACGCTAGTAGATCGAGTATTTACCAGAGTTGGGGCTTCTGACAACTTTAGTCAGGGGCAAAGTACCTTCATGGTGGAAATGAACGAGGCAGCAGCAATTCTCAACAACGCCTCGGAAAACAGCCTGATCGTATTGGATGAGATTGGGCGTGGAACGAGCACCTTTGATGGCATCAGCATCGCCTGGGCGATTGTCGAACATCTCCACGAATTGGGCTCACTGACACTTTGCGCAACGCACTATCATGAACTCACAGAACTGGCGCAGCAATTGGCCGGAGTTGTGAATGCAAGCGTACGTGTAGAGGAAGATGGTGAACGCATTGTCTTTTTACGAAAGATTAGTCCGGGAGAAGCTGACAAGAGCTACGGGGTGCAGGTTGCTCGACTGGCTGGTTTGCCACCTTTGGTGATTCAGCGAGCCCAACAGATCTTGCAGACTCTTGAGCAGGCCCACACTTTGGGACATGTGGTTCAAGAGGTTCCGCCCGCGTACGATCATCCAATTGTGCATCAGGAAGCAGCAACGCAAGAAACTGTCAACGGCTCCCAACGGCAACTTTCATTGTTTGCTGAAGATTCCTGGTTAGTTGAGGAATTACGAGCGCTCAATTTATCGCAAACCACTCCGCTGGAGGCACTAAATCTGCTGCATACGTTGCAGCAGCGCCTGCAGTGATTCCTGTTTCCTTGTTCTTTGGAGAAGCGCTCCATGGCCCCAACCCGTGTGGCTATTTACCCGACCAGTTCTAATCCTCCGACCCTCGGACACGCGGATATCGTTACGCGTGCTGCCCGGCACTTTGAGCACGTCTACTGGGCGGCTGCCGTGAATCCAGAGAAGGAGTACCTCTTTACTCAGGAAGAACGCAAGGAGATGATGCAGGCGTATGTAGATCATCTACCTGGCTTGGAGAACGTGAGTGTTGATGCCTATCAGGGCCCCACTGTGCGCTATGCACAGAGTAAAGGCGCGAGTGTGCTCATCAAGGGATTACGCAGTACAAACGATTTTCATGGCGAGCTGCAGCAGGCGATTGGGAATTTGGGGATTGACCCTCAACTGGAAACCTTCTGCCTGTTCGGTCGGCCAGATCTTTTTGTAGTTAGTTCCACGCTGGTGAGGGAAGTGGCTTTGCTGGGAGAACGGATTGATTCCTATGTCATTCCTCCGGTAGCAGAACAGATCTATACGATTCTGAGAAACCAGGGACTGCTACCTGCCAAGTAATTGTAGATTCCTCACCTAGGATGGGTGGGATGTTAGGAAAGGATTTTCGCAGTGGATACGATCAATTTGGAAGCGTCGCCACGCTTACGTTGGCGATCTGACTGGTTTTTCCTCGTACTGGCGCTGCTCGGTGGTGTAGCTTTGGCGACAGCTGAATTCGTTGATCCTACGGTATTTAGCCCACTGACCCCGCCGGAGGGAATACACAACTGGTTAGGGTTGCCAGGTGCACTGATTGGGGGGTCGCTGCTGGAAATCTTTGGCCCACCGGCTCCCTTACTGTTCTGGTTTCTAATTCCCCTGAGCAGACCACATTGGCATCGCTTTTCTCTGCTCAGCGGATGGTATCATGCCCTGTTGCTCTGCTGGCTCCTTTCCATTTTGCATGTGCTGGTGTTGACACTGGAACACAACACCGTCCCATTTCAAGGTCTCTGGAGTTACGGTTATCTCGGGTTATTGGGTTCACAGTGGCTCTTGCAGCATCTGCCTCACCAAGAAGCCGCTGCAGTAATTGGTGCGGTTTGTTTCTATCTGAGTGTACGTATCTACACTGCTCTGCCTTTCCTGCCAATCCTGCGAGGTCTTGCATTGCTGACTGTTGCCGCTTTTGGACTAGCACATGGGTTGCCTTGGCAAGCAATTCCCAGAGGATTGTACAAAGCTTGGGAACAGTTGAAGCGCAACCTGCGGATCATGGCGCTGATGCCGGAAACGGTCCCGGCGCAGAAGCCATCAACGTCAACGGTGCAGGAAGTAGAAGAAGACTTCTTATTGACCGAGAATCCTTCGATGCTGGATCAATTGGAACGCAAGGATCCGAACAACCTGAACGAAGCAGCCATGCTCTACGAGCAGTGGTTGCAGTATCAGGAGGAAGAAGTTATTGAAATTCCAGTTTTGACCACCATTCCAAGAAAATTACCCAACCCGGTTGGACTCTCTGTGGGGCCCACCACTTTCCCCGAAAAACCTCAACCGTTTCCCTGAGTTTGTGGAGTCCTGTTGATGAAAGAGCTGCTAGCTAAGCTACTTGAACGAAAAAATCTGAGCCAGGAAGAGGCTCGAGAGATGATTCTCTGGGTCATGAGTGAAGAAGCAGTTCCTACACAGGCAGCTGCCTTACTTGCTCTGCTCCAGGCCAAAGGCGCAACGATTGATGAAATTGTCGGTGCAGCCCACGCCATGCGAGAGCGCTCTGAGAAAATCAAGGCTCCAAGTGATGCAATCGATACTTGCAGTACCGGGGGTAACGGCATCAGTACCTTCAATATCTCCACCTGCGCTGCGTTGATTGCTGCTGCTGGAGGGGCTGTTGTGGCCAAGCACGGAAATCGGAGCAATACGCGACGTAGCGGTAGTGCAGAAGCCCTACAGGCACTTGGAGTAAATATTGATTTGGATCTTTCGCAGGTTGAAGCTTGCCTACAGGAATTACAACTCTGCTTCTGTTATGCGATTAAGCATCACCCTGCAATGCGATTTGCTGGTCCAATTCGTCGAGAACTGGGCATCCCGACAGTTTTCAACATTCTTGGACCATTGACCAACCCAGCTCAAGCTCAGTGCCAATTGGTGGGTGTGCCCAACGTAGAGTGGACTTTTCGAATTGCTCAGGTGCTTGCGGAACTTGGGGCAGAACGCGCGCTGGTGGTCCATGGTGCGGACGGTCTCTGCGAGTTAACCACAACAGCCAAAACCCATGTTGCAGAGCTTCGAGACGGTAAGGTCGAACTGTATCAACTGGAACCAGAAGAAGTAGGCTTGCCGAAAGGCAATTTGGAAGAGATGCGCATTGACAGTCCAGAAGAAAGTGCCCAAATGATTCGAGAGATTCTCCAAGGAAAAAACCAAGGCACCCCACGACATGTGGCTCTCTACAATGCTGCAGGCGCCCTAGTAGTCGCAGGAAAAGCAGAGAATCTGAGGGATGGTGTAAAGCAAGCAACCCAACTGGTAGACTCTGGCAAGGCTTGGCAGCGCTTGGAAGAACTAGTCGAGTTCACGAATCGGGCGGCATAAGCTATGAGTTCCTCTCGAACGAGCACCCATAGCTTTTGTGAAGATTTTATCAGGGAATTAGAACAGTAGATCCTGTTGTTCGGCGGCCTTCGAGATCAGCGTGAGCCTGCGCAACTTCACGTAAAGGATAGCGTTGATTGATTG
>WTIF01000151.1 GCA_011522845.1 Deltaproteobacteria bacterium | reverse complement strand
GCTCTCTGCTCACACTCTGCAAGGTTGCCGTCCAGGTAGGCGGTCAAGGCTTCCCGATGATGCAGAGCCAAATCCTCTAAGTTCTTCAGCAGAAGTCGAATCAGGTCTTCAACCTGTTGTTGCTTGCGAAATAGGGAGAGCGTCAACATGCTTAGATGATCGCATGGCGGGCTTTGGCGGAGAGCCACTCACTGAAGAGTACGGTCAGGAAAATCGTCAGTAAAATCAAAGTGACCTGGGGCCAGGCAAGCACGTTCAGGGAGGCCTGAAGTTGTAGTCCAATCCCTCCGGCTCCGACTAATCCAAGCACAGTCGATTCACGGATGTTGATGTCCCAGCGGAACACAGACACTCCGACAAAGGTCGGCAGGATTTGTGGAACGATGCCATAGGCAATCACTTGGGAACGACTAGCTCCCGTGGCAGTGATCGCTTCCACCTGCGTCTCGTCAATTTCTTCAATTGCTTCATAGAGCAGCTTGGCGACAAAGCCGATGGAGCGTAGGGCAATCGCTATGATCCCCGCCAACACTCCGGGGCCTAGGATGGAGACCAGCAACAAAGACCAGATCAACGAATTGATGGAGCGCGAAGAGACAATGATCAACAAGGCGACGGGTCGCAGCAGCACCGGGCTGGGGGAAGTATTGCGCGCTGCCAGGAAGGCTACAGGCACCGCCAGTACCAAAGCCAGCAGGGTGCCCAGTGTGGCAATATTCAAGGTGTCCCAAAGAGGCTCCCAGAGTTTGTCGATGTATTCCCACCGAGGTGGAACCATTCTGGAGCCGATATCTGCAGCAATGTTTGGGGCATCCAGCACAAAGAACCATTCGGTCTTCTCGGAAACCAGTTGCCAGCACCAGACAAACAGCGCTGTCCCAAAAAACCAAAGCGCCCAGTGGGTCAACTGTGTCTTGCGGTCGCGATGCTTCCAGATCTTCTGTTGGGAGTTCATTTCAACAGGCATCACTGAACTCGCTTGCGAATGGCACTCGAAGAATACTCGGCAAACATCACGATCCCAATGATCAGGAGTAAGATGGCTGCGGCAGTGTCGAATTCATAGCGGTCAAAGGCGGTATTCAGGGTAGAGCCAATTCCTCCGGCTCCAACCAGTCCCACCACTGCTGATTCTCGAAAGTTGATATCGAGTCGGTAAAGAGAGAGTCCAATCAGACGGGGCATCACCTGGGGTTGAATACCATAGTTCAACCACTGCCACCAGCGGGCTCCGGTGGAACGCACAGCTTCAGCTTGTCCGGGGTCAATGTTCTCAATTGCTTCGGCAAGTAGCTTGGCCAAGAATCCGATGGTTGCAAAAGAGATCGTTAGCACACCAGCGAAGGGCCCGAAGCCAAAGATTGCCACGAAAAGGATGGCAATGATCACTTCCTGAAAGGTTCGGGATACCGTGATGATTGATCGGCAGAACAGGTAGATGGGTAGCGGTGCAAGATTGCGAGAAGCTCCAAGTGCAATCGGAATTGAGATGATAATCCCAATCACCGTGGAGACGACGGTCATCACCAGACTCTCCATCAAGCCTTCAGAAATATCCGTCCAGCGTCCACTGAAATTGGGTTGTGCAAAAGCGGCCAAAAACTTAAGTCCACGATCTAAACCTTCATACACACGATTCCAGTTGACCTCCACAGAGCCAAGAGCCAACACCATGTAGAGGAGAGCACCGATGGTGATGCTCCAACGGAGTTTGGGATTCTCAATGAAAGGTTTGGGGCGCCAGGTGCGGGAAACACTCATCAGAGATTCTCCTCAAGGTCATCGACCTCTTGATGGGATTCACTGTCCTTACGCTTACGAACCGCAGTCCAGTCTTCCTCTCCGTAAATCTGGGTCAAAACTTCTGGTGTCAGACCTTCGGGAGATCCATCGTAGACAATCGAACCCGACTGTAGCCCAACGATGCGCTGAGCAAACATCTGCGCCAGGGCAACATCGTGAATATTGATGATCGCTGCCAACTTGCGTTCGGTGCACAGCTCAGTGATCAATCGCATGATCTGGCGTGAAGTTTTGGGATCCAAGCTGGCAGTCGGTTCATCGACCAACAGCAACTCCGGATTCTGAATCAGAGCCCGGGCAATCCCGACTCGTTGTCGCTGTCCTCCAGAGAGTTCATCTGCGCGTTTATCTGCCATAGGTTCGAGACCGACCCGCTGCAGCAGGGAGAAAGCTGTGTCGATATCTGCTTGGGGAAAGCGTCGAAAGTAGCTGGCCCAAAATCCAACATAACCCAGGCGACCAGAGAGCACGTTCTCCATCACGCTCAGTCGCTCTACCAACGCATATTCCTGGAAGATCATCCCGATTCTGCGCCGAGCCTTGCGGAGCCCACCACTTCGCAGACGAGTCAGGCTCTCACCGTGTAAAAGAACATCTCCCGAAGTCGGTTCAACCAGCCGGTTGATGCAGCGAATCAGGGTAGACTTGCCGGCTCCTGATGGGCCAATCAGGGCGAGGACTTGTCCAGCTGGGACGCTCAGGTCTACTTCCTTGAGAGCATGGTCGCCGGTACGATAGCGTTTGCCCAGTTTCTTCAATTCAAGCATGAAAAATCTGCGAAGGGGTCCGCCCCCTGAGGAGCGGACAAGGAAAAGTTACTTGCAAGAGTAGGAGACGTTGTTGGCCTGGTCGATCGTGCGGATCACAGCCCAGTGCTCCTGGTAGGTGATTGGCAAAAACTGCCCTTCGTTAGACTTCTCGAACTCTACTTTCAGGCTCGTTGGTGTGCCGTCTGGCTTATCCCACTCAAAGCTGGAGAAGGCTTCCTGAACTTTCTTTGCCACGTCAGGATGCAGGTTGTGAACATAGCCAAATCCAGTCGTGGGGAAGGTCTGGGACTTATAGATCGTGATCACATCCTCCGCCTTGATTACATTTCGTGAGATCATTCTTGATTTCACCGAGTTGGCGATGGAGGCTGCATCATAGTCCTTATTGGCTACCCCAAGAATCGAGTTATCGTGCTTTCCGGAGAAGGAAGGCTCAAAGTCTCGCTCAGGGAGCATGTCGAACTCGGCTTTCAGGATCGCAGAGGGTGCCTTGAACCCAGAGTTGGAGGTTGGAGAGGTAAACGCTAGGTTGCGTCCCTTGATGTCTTCCACCTTGTTGATCCCACTGCCTGGATAGGTGATGATCTCCATCTCGTAGCCAAAGTTGCCATCGAGGCTGGCCATAATTGTGAAGGGTACAAATCCGGCACAGTTGACAGCCAGTGGGTTTGAGCCAGTATTGAAGCCTGCCACATGTATGCGGCCTGATCGCATGGCTTCGATTTGAGCTGCATTGGACTGGATGATGAAATATCGGACCTTTTTGCCCGTTACGTTTTCCATGTGTGTAATGAAATCTGCCCAGGCAGTTTTATATACAGCTGGATCTTCAACAGGCGTGTAAACAAAATTCAATGTGTCTGGGTTGACCCATTCACTGGGATCGGTGGGCGCATCAGCTACCAGATCGCCGTCACGGTCACAGAATCGGCTATCCAGGGTTCCTCGTGGGCAATCCTGGGCCATTAGGGTTCCGGCAGTCAGTAGCGAGACACCCAACACACCTGCGAAACGCAGCAAGCTTGTCAATCTCTTGAACATGTTTCCTCCGCGGAAGTTCTTTAGGTTTTTCCTACGGCAACAACAACGGGTGAACATTCCGCTGCTTTACCGAAGACAACAAGACTCAGGAAAATGTGATGAAATGATTCACGTTTCAAGCTATTCCTCCAAATCCACTCCTCTTGGTGTCGCTCAATGAAAGAAATTCGCTGGGTCAAACCTCTGTTTCGTTGGCTGTTTCTTCTGCTTGGAGCCTTGCTGATGCTTGCCCTTTTTCAGCACAAATTAATCTATCATCCCCGATCCTATCCCGCAGGTTATCAACCATGGAAGACTTCTTCTTTGGAACTCCTTCGCTACCAAACAACGGAAGGTTCCCAGACGGCGTACTACCTCCCTCCTGAGAACGATTCTGTTCAACGAGTCTGGGTCCTGTTTGGTGGGAACGCTGGCTTGGCGTTAGACTGGCTGGGGCTGCTTACCCAAGTAAATTCACCTGGGGCAGGTTTCCTTCTCATTGATTATCCAGGTTACGGAGCTTGTGAGGGAAGTGCCTCCCCTGAGACAATTCGTAGTTCTACTAGGGAAGCCTTTCAAGCTTGGCAGAGAGAGTTTGGGGTTGAATCACAGCCCAACTGGGCCACTCTGGGCCACTCGTTAGGAGCCGCTGCTGCTATGCAGTTTGCAGAAGATCATCCGGTAGATCGAATCGTTCTCCTCTCGCCGTTCACGAGTCTGGCGGATATGGTGCGGCATCTCTTTGGTGGTTGGCTGGTGCCGCTGTTGCGACACCCTTTTGAAAACCGGAAACCACTGCAGTTGGTGTTGGAACGTAACCCAGCTCCAGCGATTCTGATTGCTCATGGAACTCGTGATGAGGTCGTCCCGGTTCAGATGGGGCGAGAGCTGGTTTCCTTGAACCAAGAAAAGATCGAATACCTGGAGATTCCTGACACAGGACACAATGATATTCTGAGTAAGCTCTGGCCGAGGCTACAGCAAGAATTCTCTACTGGTCTGTGACTGTACTTCGCTTCAGTTTTCAAAACGGATTATTGCCAACGCTCGTTTTGGGAGAGAGGAGACCACTTCAGTGGTGGGTGAAGGTATATTTTACATGGAAAAGCGAGGAAATTGGTAAGTTTGGAGTAGCCCCTCATCCGGCCTATTCGGCCACCTTCTCCCCGAAGGAGAAGCAAAGAATCTGTGTTGATTTGCTCACTTCGGTAAGTACGTTTTCATCAATGAAATCAGCGCCCTGAAAACCCTCGCCCAGTGGGAGAGGACGACCATCGAAGATGGTGGGTGAGGGTATGATCTGAACAGAAGATATGAGGAAATTGAGTAGTGTGAAGTAGCCCCTCATCTGGCTTTCGGTCACCTTCTCCCTGATGGCATCAGTATCTACACAACTCTGAGTCAATCGATTTGAAAGGAAGAAGATGCTAAAAAAAACTTACCAACCTAGATGCACGTCTTTG
>WTIF01000394.1 GCA_011522845.1 Deltaproteobacteria bacterium | reverse complement strand
GATTGAAAGACCATCCCAATCCCTCGGTCTTTCGTTTCTTCCCAGGTTACATTGCGTTCCTTGATAAAAATCTGACCATCCGAGGCATCCAAGAGGCCAGCGATGCAGTTCAGCAACGTGGACTTACCACACCCAGAGGGTCCGAGCAAAACGAGAAACTCGCCTTCCTCAATATCAAGGTTCAGGTTCCGTAGAACCTTGACGTCTCCAAAATTCAGGGACAATTCACGAACAGAAACACTGGGCATTGCTTATCCTTTCACGGCACCGGCGGCAATGCCGCGGACGAACAGCTTTCCTGAAACAAAATAGACAACCAACGGCACCAGACCCGTGAGGATGGTAGCGGCCATGTTGACGTTGTACTCCTTAACCCCTTGCACCGAGTTGACAATGTTGTTGAGCTGCACGGTCATCGGGTAAAGATCTGGTTTGGTATAAACCACCCCAAAGAGGAAGTCATTCCAGATTCCAGTGACCTGCAGAATGACAGCAACCACAAAGATTGGCAGACTCATCGGCAGCATAATTCGGAAGTAAATTCCCCAAAAGCCTGCACCATCCACACGGGCTGCCTTGAAAAGCTCTTCTGGGATCGAGGAAAAATAATTCCGAAAAAGTAGTGTCAAGATTGGCATACCAAAAATTGTATGTACCAAGACCAAACCCCAGAGTGTCCCGTAGATTCCCATTTCCCGCAGGATAATGACGATAGGATAGAGCATCACCTGGTAGGGAATGAAGCTACCAAAGATCAGAATCGTGAAGAACACTTCAGAACCCTTAAAACGCCAATTGACCAAGGCATAGCCATTCACCGAGGCAACGGCAATCGATAGAATTACCGAAGGAACTAGAATTTGTACAGAATTCCAGAAACCACGACTGAGACCATCACAGTTTAGTCCTGTACAAGCTTCTGCCCACGCCTTCACCCAGGGCTGAAAGGTAATTTCCACTGGAGGTCCAAAGACGTTTCCAAGCCGAATTTCAGGCATTCCCTTGAGTGAGGTCATCACCATCACCCAAAGTGGTAAAATGTAGTAAAGGCTGACAAACAGCAACGTCCCATAGATCATGATGTTGCGGCCGGAAAATCGACGTCGCGGCTTAGTCCCTCGTGGCCCCTGCAGACTCTGTACGTTAGCCATGCTTACGACCTCCAAACTCAAGGTAAGCCCACGGAATCAGTACAATCAACACGCTCAGTAACATCATGGTCGAGGCAGCCAGCCCCTGCCCTAAGTTCTGTGCAGTGAACATATAGTCGTACACATACATCGCGGGAACCTGACTTGCGATTCCAGGTCCTCCTGAAGTTTGAGCAACAACCAAATCATAGAGTTTGATAATGCCTGACGCCACAATGACTAGAGTCGTGATGAAGACCGGACGCATCATTGGAACGACGATGAAGAGATACGTCTTCCAGGCTGGAATACCGTCCACACGAGCCGCCTTCCAAATATCTTCATCCACTCCTCGTAGTCCAGCCAGCATGATACACATCACAAAACCAGTCCCCTGCCACAAGCCAGCGATCAACAATCCAAACATTACAATGTCTGGATCGTACAGAGGATTGAAGACAAAGTCCTCCCAACCCAACGCCCTGACCATTGACTGCACACCAAATTCTGGATTGAGAATCCACTGCCAGACAAGTCCCGTAACAATGAAAGACAGGGCAAACGGATATAGCATGACTGTACGGAAGGTGTCTTCAAAGCGAATCTTCTGATCCAACAACACCGCCAGCAAGAAACCAATTGCAATCGTAAACACCAGAGCAAAAACACCGTAGAGCATCAGATTTTCAATGGAAACCTGCCAGCGACTGTTCGACCAAAGGCGGTCATATTGCTGAAACCCTACAAACTTGAGTCTGGGAAGTAGTTTGGAATTGGTGAAAGAATAAACGACCGTCCAAGCTGTGCCCCCAACAAATACCACAAGAGTGGTTAAAATCATTGGTATGGCAGCAATCTTCGCATGAGGATGGCGGAACAGGCGCATGTGCCAGCTTGGGCCTGACATAAATCGGCTCTTTCTTGGGATCAAATGGGGAAAAGGTGAGTAGTACTGCCGAGTTGAAGCTCGGCAGTTTTTTGATCAGCTAGCTTAGAGTCCAGTCTCCAGGATAGCTACCCAGCGCTTGTGCGCTTCTCCAGCAGGCATATCAGACTTCCAGAACTCAACCATCAAATCAGCAGCTTGAGTCATCACATCTGGAGACCAGACCATGTCACCGGAAGGTAAGATGTTGCCAGATGCCAACAAATCCAGCCCTTTCTTCATGCAGTCATTCGCTGCAGACAGGTCCACATCTCCACGAATCGGTAAGGAACCTTTTTTCAGATTAAAGGCCACCTGTACCTCAGGAGAGACGAGAAGAGCTGCTAAGCGCTTTTGCGCCGCTTCTTTTTCATCATCATCTAACTTGGGGAAGTAGAATGCATCACCACCCGTTGAGAGATAAGCATTCAGACCCAGCCCTGGTAAGCAAGTGTAGTCTTTCCCAGCGACTTCCTGAGCTACCTGGAACTCACCCTGAGCCCAATCACCCATAATCTGGCCAGCGGCCTGGTCAGTGATCACGAGATTTGTTGCCTGGTTCCAGTCCTGAACAGTTGACTTGGCAGCAAGCTTACGAGCTGACGCAGCCGCTTCAAATACTGCGGCCATTTCTGGTCCTGCGGCAACACCCATGTCTTTTTGTACGTTGACAGCCTTCCAGATATCTAGGCCAGCAACTGCGGTAGTAATCGCTCCGAAAGCCAGATTTGATTGCCACGGTTGATTTCCAAGCGCTAAGGGAATCTTACCGGCGGCCTCTACCTGTGGGGCACTAGCTACGAACTCATTCCAGTTTTTTGGAACTGGAATACCAATATCTTCGTAGACCTTATTGGAAAGCCAGAGCCACTCAGGAGAGTGAATGTTGACAGGGGCACAGTAAATTCGCCCGTCTACCGTACAAGCATCCAGCAAACTTTTAGGGAAGATGATTTCTTTCCAGTTGTTTGCTTCTGCCACATCAGTCAAATCCAGCATCAAGCCAGCTTCTACAAGCTCTAGCGCCTGATTTCCATGATTGAACTGAGTTGCACCCATCGGATCTCCACCAGTGATCCGGCTAATCATAATTGGTCTGGCTGTTCCACCAGATCCAGCAATCGCACCATCAATCCACTTATCACCTGAGGCGTCAAACGCTTTTGCAAATTCAGCTACGGCTGCAGCTTCACCACCAGATGTCCACCAGTGGGTTACTTCCAGTTCCGTAGCGTTTGCTGCTGAAGTTGCCATCAACCCAGCTGCCAATAGTCCAAACAATGCTTTGAACTTCATTTCGCTTCCTCCAAATTTTGTGATGATACCCCTGCCACAGTAGCAAGGCGGCAATAGACCTGATTTCCAAGATCTTCCGACAGAGTTGGCTAAGCAATCCTCTGTGAGAAAATATTGAAAACGATTGCATAATCAGCCTTGCAATACGATTTTTGTCAAGCTATTTAGTGACGAACAATTATTTCAAACATCACCAGATGCGGTGGCCCCTTGACGAGGTTCCACCCAAGGAAACACTCTCCATGAGCACTCCAAAGTTAACTGACGTCGCCCGACTGGCAGGAGTATCACCAGCGACTGTGAGCCGAGCGATCAATCAACCAGCAATTGTCAATGCCCAGACCCTGGAGCGCATCCAACAAGCAATCCAGCAAATTGGCTATGAGACCAACACCGCGGGACGGAATCTACGCCTGCGCAGGTCTGATGCCTTGCTGGTCATGATCTCAGATGCACCAAGTCGTTTTTTCTCTCAGATTCTGATGGGAGTAGAAGCAGAAGCCTCTGAAGCTGGTTACAACGTATTGGTCTCGAACACTCAGGACAACCCAGAGAGGGGACGTCGGCTCTACGCAAGCATTCAGCAAAGTTTAGCAGATGGGATCCTGACTTTTGGAGGACATAACCAGGAACTGGGTGACTTGATCAGAAACCATCCCATCCCAATCGTTGGGGTCAATGAACACCTGGAAGATCTCCCTGTCCCCGTAACTACTGTCAACAACTTGGACGCTTCTCGGGCCATCGTTCGTCATCTGCTAGAGTTAGGACATCGAAAAATTGGGCATGTGACCGGCACCACTACCTTGTCTTCGGGCAGAGATCGACTGGAGGGATTTTTGAGTGAACTACAGCAGGCCGGACTCGCTCCTACATGGATTTGCAACAAGCACTACAACGTAGAATCTGGCAGAGAAGCTGCTGAAGAGTGGCTACACTTGACCGACCGTCCAACTGCGGTCTTTTGCTCCTGTGATGAGACTGCTTTCGGGTTCATTGCAGCCCTTCAACGCAAGGGGATCCGGGTTCCAGCAGATATATCCGTGGTTGGCTTTGATGATATCCCTTTGGCCGATCACTACTGTCCAGCGTTGACTACCATCCGTCAACCACAGCGAGAGTTGGGAGTGACTGCTGTGCGCATGCTATTGGAGCGCATCCATGACGTGGAAGCAGACATCCCCAATCAGCGACTTTCAGGAGAACTGATTGTCCGTGAGAGCACAGGGCCACCTGCCAATTGAATTTAGGCTATAACCACCGACTCGGTTTCTGGTCTTGACAGGAATACTCTTGATCACTGATTCAACTGCACTGAAAAACTTTCATGACAACACAACGTCCCTGGCCTCAGCGCCGCAGACTAGAAGATGGGCAACTCGCAGAACTCAGTATCGTGAATTGTGAGAGTGGAGAAAGCACTGTTATCTATGAAACTGCAGAGTTGATTGAAGCGCCCAACTGGACTCCGGACGGTGAGTGGCTGATCTTCAATGCAGACGGCAGGATTTTTCGAATCTCTCCAGACGGAAAACGTGGACCAGAGCGCATCAATACCGAACCCATCGAAGATCTGAACAACGACCACGTGTTGTCACCAGATGGCAAGCAAATCTATCTCAGTTCACGAGATGGGCATCTCTATCGATTACCAATTGCGGGTGGGCAACCCAAACGAGTCTCCAATCAGCAGGAGGCTGCACGGAATTTTCGCTAC
>WTIF01000424.1 GCA_011522845.1 Deltaproteobacteria bacterium | reverse complement strand
TTCCAAACCCAATATTGGTTGAACATTGAAAGGAATCAATGCAGTTGTGACTATATTTCTTTGCATCGATTGGGGTATTCGCATCACAGGTACTGAGATGGTTTGAGCCCCAAGTTCCTCCAAGACCCAAGCTCCTGTTCGACTTGGAACTCTGGCTTTTTTCCCAAGCAGATCAGCAGGCTTACGCACCGCATACCCCTTGGATTGAATTGCTTGCCCCTGATGTACATGAAGAAACATCACTTCCAGTCCCTGGTAATCTGCCTTGAGATCGCTCTCAAACATTTCACGCATAGCAAGGTTGGTGGCCACGGGGTCATTGGTGTGCACGAATGGCAGTTCGAAGACTTCTGAACGAAGGAATTCCTTGCCACTATAACCATTGATCGTCCAAATCAGATCAACAAATTTCCCCTCTCTGGCTTGCTTGACTAAATCAGACGGTTTCCCCCCAAGACTCATCCCAGGAGCAATATTGATTTTCACCTTTCCCTTACTGAATTTCTCTACACTATTAGCCCATGGCTCGAGCATTTTAGTTTGTGCTGGTTCCTTTGGTGAAAAGAAGTGATGGAGGGTGAGCGTAAACTCCGCGGCTCCAAGGGGTTCCACAATCAATAGCATCGCTACTGACAGAGACATCATCAAAAATTTTTGAAGTCTTTTCATCGCATTCTAACTTCGTTGTAGGTTCAACCGTTATTTAAAAAGAATCAGCTCACTCAGCGAAAATCCGGGTTAATCAGTACTACAAAGTTCAGAAGTTACCCTACACTCATCTACTTTTTCAATCAAAGATATTTCTTTTTGACATATCATTGTCACTTTTTGTAACCGTCATCAAAAATCCAGCGAGAGACAGAGGCAATGAACTTTCTTTACAAATCAAACGGGAATCTCTTGTTCATCGACAAAAACCATGCGAGAAAGCAATCGAAACCTTCGTAATGCAATGCAAAGCTTGTCAAAGTGAGAAATATTTTTCACAGAGGTTTGAGCAGTTCGACCGTAACAAAGATTGGTCATTCAGGAATTCAGATGTCTCTCTCCAGTCAACAAAAAGCGCAGTTCCTTCAGGAAGGCTTTCTCAAAATAGCCTCAGGATTGTCTACTGAATTGATGCAGTCTTGGGTCGAAGGCGCGCTCCAGCGATTAGGCTACGATAAAACTCCACAGAATTTGGAACCGATTATTTGGATGAATCATCATCACCAAGCTCCGATCAAACAGATCGCGCCTGCAGCTTGGGAGGCCATCTGCGAGATTGTTGGTGGGGAAGATCGAATTGAAACCAAGATTTTGGGAATTGAATCTCGGCATTTTACTCGAATCAACAGCCTAGTCTGGTCGGATGCCTTCATTGTTAATTTCAGTCTGGGCGCGGATCAACCATGGCGTCAACCCCAGGCAGAAGGCTTCAACTGGCACAAAGATGGGAGCTACTTCCGGCACTTCTGCGACAGTCGAGAACAGGCACTTCTGCTCGTACTCTTTTGGAATGATGTAGAGCACCAAGGTGGAGGCACCTTCATTGCCGCCGACTCTCCCAAACATGTAGCCCAGAAGTTATTGGAACATCCGGACGGAATTGAGCCGAAAACCTTTGACTTTCCTGCGATCATTCAAAAGTGCCATGATTTCAGAGAGCTGGTTGGCAAAGCAGGGGATCTCTACATCATTCACCCCTACATGCTCCATGCTTCTTCAGCAAATCATTCTGGTCGTCCCCGAGTGATGAGCAATCCCCCAGTGGTTCTTAAGGAGCCTCTGCGTCTGGATCAGAATTGCTCTGATCTCTCCCTCTTGGAGGAAACCACGCTGCGATTTCTGGGCACTAACTTCACACCACCTCCCGAATCAGCCCGAGTCTCCTACTGGTGGGAAGTCGCTTGAACCGACTGTTTGCTCTCTGGAGCGCCTACCCTTCACGCTTCTGGCTACTCTTTGCTGGAGTCTTTTTCAGTGTCTCCAGCAGTAGCTTCATCTGGCCCTTCACAACCATCTTCATTGCGGAACAAACCCAGTCCAGCCTGACACTGACCACCTTGATGTTCAGCGTAGAAGCCTGTGCCAGCCTGCTTTCAGTGGGACGAACCAGCAAAATGATGGATCTGTATGGCCGTAAGGTCATGATGATCACTGGGCTCGTGCTGCAAGCTGGGAATTTGCTGTTGATGACACAAGCCACTTCGATTGGTAGCTGGCTGGTGCTGATGGCGGTGATGGGGGTTGTCAGTCCCTTATTCTCCATCGGGGGCAACGCGATGGTGGCTGACCTAATTCCCAACCACCAGCGAGCACAGGCATACGCTCTGCTTCGAATGGCGATCAATCTCGGCGTGGTGACTGGCCCACTAATCGGTGGCTGGATCATCGCTGAGCATTCCTTCCAGACCGCTTTCTGGACAGCCGCTTCCCTGTTACTGCTCCTCGCTGGACTGGCCCATTGGCTGCTGCAGGAAACCCGACCCGAGGTCAAGAAAGACACTCCTCAGTCTAAACAGAGTGTCTGGAAGGACCGCCACTTCATCACCATCTTACTCTTCTACACTTTCTCTGTGATGGGTTTCATCGAGATGTTTATCCTGATGCCAATCTATCTGAAGCAGAATTTTCAAATCCTGGAAAACCAGTCAAGCCTGCTCTTCAGTGTGAACGCTTTGATTGTTGTCCTCTTCCAGTACTCCACCACTCGTTGGGCTTCACGCTTTTCACCTTTTCTGATGATGGCCGTGGGGGCTCTGATCTATGCCCTGGCGCTGGGCAGCATTCCTTTTCTAGAAACCTTTGTGTTTTTTATAGTGGCGATGATGGTACTGACCATTGGGGAAATGGTGATCAACCCAACCGTGACTAGCTACGTCTCCAACTTGGCGCCTGATCACATGCGAGCTCGCTACATGGGAATGCTGGAGATGGTCTATCGGGTAGCGATGGGGACTAGCCCACTTGTAGCTGGATTAATCAATGACCTGGTGGCGCCATCATGGATCTGGGTCTATGGCTCGCTGATCACGCTGGTAGGTGCGGCTGGTTTTATAAGCCTGTATTTGGGGAGATTTGGGAAGAATTGAGCAGATTCGCAATTAGTTACTTAGAGTTGGAATATCATTGAAATCTTTACAATGCTTCGCACTATAAATACCAATTGCCTGCTCAAGAATCGCATTTTTCGATTCGTTACTTACTATCTGCCGACGAAGCAGAGAGAACTGCCTGCCAACGACCATCATTGCAATTGGACTCAACGGCAGCTTCAATCAATGACATCGTGACAACTCCATCGCTGGTGTTTGGTAGTGCTTTGTAGAACTGTTCATATGGCAAACCTAGTTGGCGTGCCATCACGGCACAACCGAAATCCGCATAGAGATTGGCAAAAGCCAACGCGTAGCCTTCCGGATGTCCAGGGCGAAACCTACTCCCTCGAGTCGCCCATGGAGATAAGTTTTGATAGCCTCGGGCGATTCTTTGGGCCTGACCACCGATGGGTTTAAACCATAACACCTCGGGGTCTTCCTGATGCCACTGCAGACCACCCAATTCTCCATAGATTCGGAAACACAGTCCATGGTCATTACCCGCGGCAATATAGCTCCCCCATATTCGGCCACGTGCACCACTATGATAGCGGGTAGTCAAATAAGCATTGTCGTAAACCTCACGTCTGGGAACAAAGGTAGACATCTCTGCAGACACTGCGCTGATCTCTTCGCCATAAATGTAATGGAGTAGGTGGTGAGCATGCGAGGCCACCTCCCCGAGAATTGCACCTTTGCCCATGATGTTCTCTCGAAAGCGCCAGTGTCTATCTGCAGGGTTTTTTGGTTCGAAACTAACACCTGGATCGCCTGCAGCTAGTTCGGCTTCGAGAATTCGAATTTTGCCAAGCTGACCAGAACGTACCATTGCACGAGCTTCACGAACCATTGGATAACCCGCATAGCAATGGGTGAGACAAAACAGTCGGCTCTGCTGCTGGGCCAGATCATCGAGTTGCGAGGCCTGCTCTCTGCTAACAGCTATTGGTTTTTCGCAGATAACGTCGATGCCTTTTGTAAGAAATACTTTTGCTGCTTCAAAATGGATGTGGGGCGGTGCTGCAATCAGTACGACTTCAATTCCATCCTCTCGCAGTGCCTCCTTTTCGGCCATTTCGTTGAAGCTTTCATAAACTCGATCAGCATCAAGGAATTCAGCTCTCGCAGTGGCTTCTGATACTGTAGGGTCTACAGAAAATACCCCTGCATAGAGCTCGAAAAATCCGTCGACTCGCATTGCGGCCAAATGAGTTCCTCCAATAACAGAGTCTCGGCCACCACCAATAAATCCTATCCGTAAGCGGCGACCAAAGTTTTTACGGAGTTCGTCAATATCAATTTCACTCATCTGCTTATTATTTTGTTGAGATCATTCTTGGGTAAAGCAACAAACTTATTTTGCACGCTAAAAACTCACTTTTTTGCTAGCTCGTTCCCGATAGTTCACGTATTCAAACCGTCCTGATTCTGCAGACCTTGCAATCGTTTCTATCACTTCTGCGACTCGGTATCCGTCTTCAAAGTCTGCTCTCGGAGCAATTGGTTTCGACATGGCAATCGCCTCTAGTATGTGGCGAGCTTGATGGGCAAAGCATTCATTCCATCCCAGAGGATGCTGTCCCTGAATTCCGGAAGGAAGCCAAAAATCACTGTACGGCTGTCCTGTTTGAGTGACTAGTTGTGAGCGTGGTCCCTTGTTCGGTTCATAGATAACGAGTTCGTTGAGTCTTTCCATCTGGAACGATAGGGATTTTTTCGTTCCATCTACCTCAATCCAACCTCCCAGATTGTGTGCTGTTGCCACTCTAGATGCCTCAAAGCTGGCAGTTGCGCCACTCTCAAATTCAGCTGCACATACAAAGGCATCATCATTCACATCCAGAATTTTCTTTTGTTTGTCTGTTGACCAAGTCTTGGTCAATGCACCAACACGAACCAGTTCACCTACAAGAAATCTTGCCTGATCAACATGGTGTGAGCCAAGGTCTCCCATCGCACCTAAGCCTGCCTGCGATTTACTGAATCTCCAAGAGAGGTTGCCGTCCTC
>WTIF01000105.1 GCA_011522845.1 Deltaproteobacteria bacterium | reverse complement strand
TTCTTTCTCTTTAAATCGAGACGATTATCCCCTACTTCCTCGGAGGTCTCATGTCAGTTCAATTAAATCAAACTGCGCTCTGGCAAAATCTAAGGGTAGTCAATCAACTGCAAAAGGAGGAAATCGAGATCCTAGAAAAGCTAATCGAGGTGTTGCCTTCTTCCGAAGATGAAGTCATCGATGAGTGGCTGGATCGTCTGGAAAGACACACAAAGCATCGATTTACTGACGAAGAAACTCGTATGATCCGTTCGGGATACCCCTTTCTATCTGAGCACCGCAGAGAACATACTCTGGCATTGGATCGAATACGAAAAGCCAGGGCTGATTGGGAAGAGGATCGCAATGTATTGACGCTTTGGAATTTTCTAGAGCGAGATTATTTCGACTGGTTCATGCAACATCTGGTGGACTTTGATTTTTCTTCTGAAAATCATGCAAAGCGCAATCGTAAACCACGGAACAAGGTTCAACCACAACTTGAAGTGATGGATGCTTGATCAATCAACTTTCCGATGCAGAGAGATCGTCGATCCCAGTAATTGAGGGTTGACGATCTTACCCTCACTAGCCTACCTTAGTAACGCTCTCCTTTTTTGTGCGACAAACGATCAACCAACATTACGCTGACCAAATCTCCTCATGAATCTGATTTGCAAAATGTCAAATATCGTCCTCATGATTTGTCTAATATTAACTCTTGCTTCAACTGCGTCTGGACAAGGAAAAGAGATGCAGAAGTTCAATAATTTTCAGATTGATCGGACGGAAGTAACGATTGGGGATTTTCGAAAATTTGCCGAAGCAACAAAGTTCCGATCTCAAGCTGAGGTAGAGGGTGGCGGCTTTGAATATGGTGCTGGTTGGGAGCGCCGACCGGGTTGGACTTGGCAGAGACCACATGGAGTTACAGCGAATGATCAGGAACCCGCGGTACATCTGAATTATGCAGAAGCCCAAGCATACTGTGAGTGGGCCGGTAAGCGTTTGCCAACTGATGAAGAATGGGCTAGCGCTGCTTACCATGAGCAAAGAAGAAACCCTCCGGCTGACTTTGAATTCGGAAAAGTCTATGCCTATCCCACAGGAGATGATCCGACTGGTGCAAATTGCTTGGGTGAATGTGGTCCATCTCTCTCAGTGGATCACGGTGTAAATCTTCGTCGTGGAACGGGCCATACTATGGCTGGAAACAGCAAGGCGGGGGTCAATGGGCTTTATGAAATGGGAGCGAACGTCTGGGAATGGATTCAAGGGGAAGGTCCACAAGCCCGCACCAGAGGTGGCTCTTGGTGGTATGGAGCCCGACCGATGCACCGTGAACACTCGGCATACAAACCAAAAGATTTCTATGCGATTTATATTGGCTTTAGGTGTGCTTCAGACCTTTGAATTTCAAAAACTCTTCATTTTTTAAATTTCGACCCGAAATTCTCACCTCAGAAACATCGTTCTCACCTTTTCTATTTGCCTTCGAAGCAGAATTGGGTAAATTTGATGCACTTTTTCGTGGTTCCTGAAGTCAGCCCGAAAAGTAATTGTCTCAATCTTAACGAGGAAAATCCCATGAGGAAATACATCCAAGGCGCATTTCGCCAGTTTTGCTTTCTAATGATTGCACCTCTGTTGATCGCTTTTGCAGGACCATCCGCCTTCGCTCAGTTGACCAAAGTTGGCAAGGGCGAAGGACGAGTTGATATTGTAGCTTGGCCCGGTTACATCGAACGTGGTGAGACGATGAAGGAATTCGATTGGGTTACCAAGTTTGAAGAAGCTACCGGCTGCATGGTCAAAGTCAAAACTGCTAATACATCCGACGAAATGGTGGCTTTGATGAATGAGGGTGGCTTCGATCTCGTCACAGCTTCGGGGGATGCTTCCCTCAGATTGATTGCAGGTAAACGGGTGCAGCCAATCAATACTTCTCTCATTCCTTCTTGGTCCACCGTGGACGAGCGGCTGAAAAATGCACCTTGGCATACGGTCAATGGAGTTCACTACGGAACACCCTACATGTGGGGACCCAACGTACTGATGTACAACAAGAACGTTTTTGGTGACAAGCCGCCCACCTCTTGGAATGTAGTTTTTGAGCCGATGAATCTTCCGGATGGGAAGCCAAATGAGGGAAGAGTACAGGCTTATGATGGGCCAATCCATGTGGCTGATGCTGCAAATTACCTGATGTATCACAAGCCTGAACTAGGGATCAAATCTCCTTACGAGTTGAATCAGGAACAATACGCTGCAGCTTTAGACCTACTTCGCCAACAGCGCAAATTGGTAAGCCGCTATTGGCATGACGCCTTCATCCAAATGGATGACTTCAAAAATGAAGGAATGGTAGCCTCCGGTTCATGGCCCTTCCAGGTGAATCTACTCGCTTCAGAAAAGCAACCGGTGGCCTCGGTCATTCCAGTTGAAGGGGCGACAGGCTGGGCCGATACCACCATGATGCATGCTGACTCTGAGCACCCGAATTGTGCTTACATGTGGATGGAACATTCCCTCGCATCCAATCTCCAGTCAGATTTGTCCGTTTGGTTTGGCGCAAATCCGGCCGTTCCAGCTGCTTGTACTGACGGTCGTGGTATGCAGACTGCCGAAGGATGCACCCTGAACGGCCTGGATGATTTCGAGAAGATCAAGTTCTGGACAACCCCAGTGAGCCGCTGCAAGTCTCAAGATGAGTGTGTACCTTACTACCGATGGGTCAGCGACTACATTGGCGTGATTGGTGGACGCTAACCCTCCTTTGATGATGAGTGGGTCCTGATTGACCCACTCGCCGTTCTCCACTATTTCTCCTTACGTTTTTGACCATGTCCAATGCCGTAGAATTCGAACGGGTTTCCCGACATTTTGGTGAGACTCGGGCAGTGGATTCGGTTTCCATGCAAGTGGAAGAGGGCCATTTCTTTGCGATGTTAGGTCCCTCTGGCTCAGGAAAAACGACTTGTCTAAGGCTGATCTCAGGTTTTGAGAGGCCAGAATCCGGGCATGTAAAAATTTTTGGCCAGAACTCCGAAGCAGTCCCACCAAACCGCCGACCTGTCAACACGGTCTTTCAGGATTATGCCCTCTTTCCACATCTGACGGTCAGGGACAATGTCGCCTATGGCCTGATGGTCAAGGGGGCTGATAAATCAACCAGACACAGACAAGCCGACGAGATGCTAGAACTTGTGAAGTTGACGGGCTTTGGTTCTCGCAAACCTGGTATGCTGTCGGGTGGCCAAAGGCAGCGCGTGGCGCTTGCTCGAGCCCTAGTCAATAAACCACGAGTGCTGCTTCTCGATGAACCCCTGGGGGCGCTGGATCTGAAACTTCGTGAGCAGATGCAGGAGGAATTAAAATCTATTCAAAACCAGTTGGGGATTACCTTCATCTATGTGACACATGATCAGGGTGAGGCCCTTTCTATGGCAGATCGAGTCGCTGTCTTTAACGAAGGCAAGATCGTTCAGGAAGCCACACCTAGAGAGATTTACGAACGCCCAAGAACTCACTTTGTTGCAAATTTTGTGGGTTCATCCAATGTGCTCTCTCCGACTTTATCTGTTCAATCTGGTGGTCCAAGCCGCTGGATGAGTCTGCGGCCTGAAGCCATTCGATTATGTGACCCTTCCAATTCCAAGTTGAAGGGAACCCTTCAGAATATTCGCTATCTGGGGGCTTCAAATCGATTATCAATTCGTTTTGGTGAAGAAGAACTCTCAGTGAGTTTGCCGAGTACAGAAGTCGCACCAGAAAAAGGCGTACAGGTGGGTTTGACTTGGGAAGAGGGAGCGACGCATGTCATGGATGAGGATCACTGATGGAGTTGAGCCAACCTCGAGGACTCCTGGATCAATGGTCTGATCTGTTTTGGCGAAAAAAAGCCATCTTGTTGTTTATCCTACTTGCACCCCCACTACTTTGGCTGGGAGTCGTTTATATCGGCTCCTTGCTGGCGTTGCTGCTACAGAGTTTCTTCTCAATTGATGAGTTCTCTGGTCTGGTCAATTACGAGTTCACTCTCAAGACCTATGGAGAGCTATTCCTTCCAGCAAATTACGATATCATTCTGCGCACTGTTCTCATGGCAGCGTCAGTTTCCATCGCCGCTGCAGTCATTGCGTTTCCCATCGCCTACTACGCAGCCCGCTATGCTCGTGGGAAGATGAAGGCTTTTTTCTACTTGGCTGTGATGATGCCCCTTTGGTCAAGCTATCTGGTGAAAGTCTATGCCTGGAAATTGATTCTTGCCAAAGAGGGAATTTTGAATTGGGCCGTGGAGGGGATGGGAGCCTCAATTCTATTGAATGCAGTGCTCTCACTACCAGTGATTGGGGGTAATTCACTATCGGTAAGTTACATCGGCACCTTCTTGGTTTTTCTCTATGTCTGGTTGCCTTTCATGATCCTACCTCTTCAGGCTTCCTTGGAGCGAGTTCCATTGAATTTGATTGAGGCTTCTGATGATCTTGGTGCTGAGAAAAGGCAGACTTTCTGGCACATCACAATGCCTTTGGCGCTGCCGGGCTTGATCGCTGGTTCAATCTTCACTTTCTCTTTAACCTTGGGGGATTACATCATCCCCCAGATTGTTGGATCATCTCGGCGGTTCATCGGCCAGGCTGTTTATCAACACCAGGGAACAGCGGGAAATATTCCATTGGCCGCCGCTTTTGCAGTGGTGCCCATCCTAATCATGGGTTTTTACCTGTGGATGGCAAAAAGGAAGGGGGCTTTCGATGCACTCTGAGAGAGCGCCATTGGGATTGAAGATCGCTGCCTTTTTAGGATTGGCGTTCCTGCATCTGCCCATTCTATTGATTTTTGTTTACGCCTTTACGACGGAAGATAAAACCTACCAATGGCCACCTCCAGGATTTACCCTCAAATGGCTGGAAGTGACCTGGAATCGCCCTGATGTCTGGGAAGCCCTGTCCCTCTCGCTCCAGGTAGCCTCGATCTCTACCTGCATTGCACTAATTCTTGGAACTTTGGCGGCAGCGGCTGTCTCTCGAACTATGTTTCTAGGAAAAGAGGCCATAACTTTGCTCGTCATTCTACCGATTGCTCTACCGGGAATCATCACTGGTATTGCTCTGCGTTCCGCCTTCAATCTCGCGGATATTTCTTTTTCGACACTCACAATTGTTTTAGGCCATGCCACCTTCTGTATCGTGGTCGTCTATAATAATTCTGTGGCTCGATTTCGCAGGATTTCTGCTTCGATGCTTGAGGCTTCAGCAGATCTTGGGGCAAACGGTTTTCAGACTTTTCGCCACATACTGTTACCCAATATAGCTACTGCTCTGCTGGCCGGGGGAATGCTCGCCTTTGCCCTTTCTTTTGACGAAGTGATCGTGACAACCTTCACAGCAGGACAACAACAGACTTTGCCCATTTGGATGCTTGAAGAGTTGGTCCGTCCGAGACAGCGTCCAGTGACCAACGTGGTAGCGATGGTTGTTGTGATCGTCACCTTTTTTCCGATATTGGGAGCTTACTACCTGACAAGGGGTGGTACCGATATTTCAGGATCGGGAAAATGAATAAATTCACTAAAACTTGGAGACAAACATGAACAAGAATCTTTTGATCAACGGTGAACTAACAGAAGGCACTGG
Organism: Deltaproteobacteria bacterium; assembly: GCA_011522845.1. Taxonomy (GTDB): domain Bacteria; phylum SAR324; class SAR324; order SAR324; family NAC60-12; genus JCVI-SCAAA005. Next base: position 13,005 of record WTIF01000105.1, on the reverse strand, counting down.
GCCTGCGGAAAAGATTATCAATCCACGCAACGAAGAGTTGATTCTGGACCTGCCTGAGGCTTCACTTGAACAAGTTGAAGCAGCGGTCGCCGGAGCTAGCGAGGCCTTCGGTCAGTGGTCACAAACAACCCCCGGTGATCGCTCTGCTGCCTTGTTGGAGATAGCCAGTCGAATAGAAAGTGAGGGAGAGGCCTTTGGAAAGCTGGAGGCGCTTAACTGTGGCAAGCCGATCAATGCTGCCATTGAGGATGAAATTCCAGCGATTGTGGATGTGTTCCGGTTTTTTGCGGGTGCTGTTCGAACCATGTCTGGCCCATTGGCTGGGGAGTACATGGAGGGCTTTACTTCGATGATTCGTCGCGATCCAGTTGGGGTGGTTGCCCAGGTCGCACCGTGGAACTACCCTTTGATGATGGCAGCTTGGAAATTGGCCCCGGCACTTGCCGGAGGAAATACGATTGTCTTCAAGCCTTCGGAACAAACTCCCTTGACGGCTTTGAAACTGGGTAAGATTTTAAATGAAGTGCTGCCAAAGGGAGTGGTCAACGTGATCACAGGCCGTGGAGAAACCGTCGGGAATTCGATGGTCAATCATCCTGATGTCGATATGATCTCCCTGACTGGGGATGTGGCAACAGGAAAGAAGATGTTGGAGGCTGCCTCAAAGAGCCTAAAGCGAACTCATCTTGAATTAGGAGGGAAGGCTCCGGTTGTGGTCTTTGATGATGCTGATATTTCCGAGGTGGTTGAGGGAATCAAGCTGTTCGGCTTCTACAATGCAGGACAAGACTGTACCGCAGCTTGTCGAATCTACGCTGCTGAATCGAAATATGAAAATCTTGTCGCCGATTTAACGTCTGCAGTTTCATCCATCGTTTACGCTCAGGATGATGATACTCAAAATGAGATCGGCCCATTGATCTCAGCATCCCAACGGGATCGTGTCGTTGGATATATAGACCGAGCAAAGCAATTAGGCCACATCAAGATCACTACTGGCGGTGCTAAACATGGCACAAAGGGCTATTACTTCAGCCCTACCGTTATTGCAGATGCTCGCCAAGAGGATGAGATTGTTAAGCGAGAGGTATTTGGCCCCGTTGTTTCGGTGACTCCATTCAAGGAAGTGGACGATGCGGTCAAGTGGGCCAATGACAGCGACTATGGTCTTGCATCCTCCATCTGGACAAGTGACATGGGCAGGGCTATGAAGACTGCTGCCCAGCTACGCTATGGCTGCACTTGGATCAACACACATTTCATGTTGGTGAATGAGATGCCCCACGGGGGCCTGAAGCATTCCGGGTACGGCAAGGACATGTCTATGTATTCCCTGGAAGACTACACGATCCCACGACATGTTATGATTAAACACTGAAAATTTCTTCAAGAGACCAAAACCATTGTTTTGGTCTCCAAAACTCTTGCCGGCAAGATTCTTCTCAAAATTTCCAGATTCCCTAGCCAATTTAGTTGATTGCTTGACCTCGGATGAACATGGACTCTCCTTGGGGAATGCCTTTCAGTAGATCTTGAATCTGCTTGGAGTTGCCCATCTGTTTATCAAAATGCATATTATTTCAGCACTAATTTTAAATTAGAATTAGCTAAATATATGATAATAAATATGAAAAAATTGGCGTCTTTCTGGAATCAAGTCAAAAAGAAACGTTCAGGCAGAGACAACCAAGGATTGATCTTCAGGAGCAAAGGATGGGTCAGAAGTTCTTCAACGAAATGTTTGATGAAGCAGGAGAAGTCCGACCGCTATATGCTGAATTAGCAGCTTGGTTGAAGTCCACTCCGATAGAGTTACTGAGGTTACGTTCGGAAGAAGCAGAAGCGATCTTTCGGCGTCTCGGGATTACTTTTGCCGTTTATGGTGAGGGTGGAGATCCAGAACGTCTGATCCCATTTGATGTGCTACCTAGACTCGTCGCAGCCGAAGAGTGGCGATTTTTGGAGAGAGGACTGGAGCAAAGGGTTCGGGCCCTCAACGCTTTTCTCGCAGATGTTTACCATCATCAGGAAATTCTGAAAGCCGGGAAAATCCCCAAGCAATTGATCCTACAAAATCCAGCATATACCTCCAAGATGGAGCAGGTCTCCGTTCCTAATCAGGTATATACACATATTGCTGGGATTGACATGGTACGGGTGGGGCCTGATGAATTTTATGTTTTAGAAGACAATGTACGCACTCCCTCGGGAGTCTCATACATGCTGGAAAATCGGGAGGCCTCATTGCGCTTAATCCCCGAGTTATTGGGACGCTATCGTATCGCTCCAGTAGAACACTATGCTGAGGATCTGCTAGCAACTCTGCAATCGGTCCCGCCTCACCATTGTCAACAAGAACCCACGGTGGTTGTGCTCTCGCCCGGTGTATACAACAGCGCTTATTATGAACACAGCTTCCTAGCCGATCAAATGGGAGTTGAGTTAGTGGAAGGAGCAGATCTATTTGTCCAAGATGACTTGGTTTATATGAGAACAACCCTGGGTCCAAAAAGAGTGGACGTTATCTATCGCAGGATTGATGACGCCTATCTGGACCCAAGAGCATTTCGTCCTGAATCCATGCTGGGAGTACCAGGACTAATGGAGTGTTATCGGCTTGGAAATGTGAACCTCGCAAATGCTGTTGGTACTGGAATAGCTGATGACAAAGCCATCTACACTCATGTTCCAACAATGATTAGATTTTACCTCGGTGAAGAGCCCTTACTGCGCAATGTTCCGACATGGCAATGCAGCAGAAAGGACGAATTACAGTATGTGTTGGAGCACCTTGAGGAACTGGTTGTCAAGGAGGTTCATGGTTCCGGTGGTTACGGCATGCTGGTGGGGCCAACCGCAACCAAAGAGGAATGCGAGTTGTTTCGACAGAAACTAAAATCTCAGCCAGAAGTGTTCGTTGCACAGCCCACCTTGGCATTGAGTGCTTGTCCAACACTCGTCGAAGAAGGAATTGCCCCGAGGCATGTGGACTTACGCCCATTCGTGTTGAGTGGAGCCAGCATCAAGGTAGTACCAGGGGGATTGACAAGGGTGGCGCTTCGAGATGGGTCACTGGTGGTCAACAGCAGCCAAGGGGGCGGAACTAAAGACACCTGGGTCCTTCAAGACTAACAGGAGAAAGCAATGCTTAGTCGTACAGCTTCAAATCTTTACTGGATGGCACGCTATGTTGAGCGGGCAGGAAACCTCGCAAGGGTGATGGAGGTTGCCGACAGGATGTCCTTAATGCCGTCAACCAATTTGGAAGGACCAGGTCCAGGTAGTGAGTGGCATTCTGCCTTGATTACCTCAGGTAATGAAGACGGTTATCTCCAAAAGCATGAGCATATTCGTGGACAGCAGATTCAATCCTACTTACTCTTCGATGCAGATAATCCATCAAGTGTTCGATCTTGTTTTGAAACAGCTCGTCAAAACGCCAGAATGGTTCGTTCGAACTTGACTACCGAGGTTTGGGAGAGCATCAACGATACTTGGTTGGAATTCTCAAAAAAATCGGCAACCCCACTGGATGGTAACAATCTAAGATCTCTGTTTGACTGGGTGAGGGAGCGTTCTCTGCAATTTCATGGGGCTGTCATTGGTACCATGTTGCGAGATGATGCGTTTGCGTTCATTCGGATGGGCACCTATCTGGAGCGTGGTGACAATACAGCCAGAATTTTAGATGTGAAGTACCACATCCTGCTTCCAGACCACGCTCCTGTCGGGGGAACCTTGGATTACTATCAATGGGCCTCAATTCTCAGAGCGGTTGCTGCGCACCGGAGCTATCGGCATCTTTACCGTGAGAGCTACCGACCATGGCTAATTGCCGAGCTCTTGACACTACGAGTAGAAATGCCCAGGTCGCTTGTTGCTTGCCTTGGAGAACTCAGAAAACACTTGGTGAGTCTCGCTGAAATTTACGGTCACCAACAGGAATGTCATCGACTCTCCGGTCAAATGCATGCCGAGCTGGCATTCGGTAGAATTCAGGATATCTTTCAGCAAGGTTTGCATGAATTTTTGACAAGCTTCATTGACCGAAATTACGAGTTAAATGATCAAATTCACAAAGACTTTTTGATGTAACTTACAGCCAAAGAACAATTTAACAGGAGCATATGACCTATTGTCTTGGACTCTACCTTGAAGAAGGGCTGGTTCTTCTGTCCGACACTCGAACAAATGCTGGCGTGGACAATGTTTCTACTTACTGCAAGATGTACCATTTTCAAGAGGATGAGGAACGAATGATCGTCCTGCTCTCTTCAGGCAACTTGGCGGTGACACAGGCTGTTCTTCACAGAGTTACAAGTTCGAATTTTAAGTCGAATGAGGATTCGGAAAAAAAAGAATTGCCACAAAACCTAAAAGAGGTTGCCGACTTATACCAAGCTGCAGAATTAGTTGGTGATGCTGTACGCGAAGTTTATCAGCATGATGGAAAGGCTTTGGAAGCCCAAGGGGCAGGTTTTCAGGTCTCCTTTTTATTGGGTGGTCAAATACGTGGAGAGCCCATGCGCCTGTTTCAGATTTATTCTGCTGGAAACTTCATCGAGGCCACAACAGATACCCCTTTCCTACAGATTGGAGAACACAAATACGGTAAGCCGATACTGGATCGAGTAGTCAATTATCGGACGTCTATTCAGGATGGGATTAAATTAGCGTTGATCTCAATGGATTCGACCCTACGCAGTAATCTCTCTGTTGGGATGCCTGTGGATCTATTGATTTATCAGCGAGATTCTCTCAAGCAAACTATGCGGAGAAGAATTGATGAGACAGACCCCTATTATCAAAATCTAAGAGGATATTGGTCTTCTGCACTCCAGCAGGCCTACCAGCAAGCACCAGATCCTGACTGGCAGGATACATGAGACTTCCTGATTGATGATGATGGATAAACATGTCAATTAAAGCCAGCATCTACCATTTGACCCACTACCTCTATGAGCGCGCCGTCACCATCGGGCCACAGCTCATTCGACTCAGGCCCGCGCCACACTCTCGCACCAAGATTCTCTCCTTGTCGCTTGAAGTAAATCCCCAGCCTCATTTCCTGAATCATCAGCAGGATCCTTATGGCAACTGGCTAGCTCGCTATGTTTTTCCAGACCCAGTCAGGGAATTGAAAATTGAAGTTCAACTCACTGCAGATTTGACCGTCTACAACCCCTTCGATTTCTTCATCGAAGAAGCAGCTTTGGAGTGGCCTTTCTCCTACCCAGCTGAATTTACCGATGATTTACAAATTTATTTGCGCAAAGAGGGAAGTGGCCCTCTATTGAAAAAATGGTTGAATTCCATTGGTCAGCAACCAAAGCCCACAGTCGATTTTCTGGTAGAAATCAACCAGCGTATTGCAAGCGAAATACGATATGTAATTCGAATGGAGCCAGGAGTTCAATCCCCTGAGGAAACTTTGTCTTTGGGCCAGGGGTCGTGTCGTGACAGCAGTTGGTTATTAGTTCAGATCTTTCGTGGCCTGGGCTTGGCTGCTCGCTTTGTTTCTGGGTATCTGATACAGCTCAAAGCTGATCTGGAAGCGCTAGACGGACCGTCTGGTACTGATCACGACTTCACGGATCTACATGCTTGGTGCGAGGTCTATCTTCCTGGTGCAGGTTGGGTGGGATTAGACCCAACCTCCGGACTTTTAGCTGGTGAGAGTCATATTCCCCTAGCAGCCACCCCCCATTACCGAAATGCAGCCCCCCTAAGTGGAGTGATCGGCCATGCAAAAGTAGACTTTCGCTATGATATGCAGGTGAACAGAGTTGAGGAGCATCCCAGGATAACCAAGCCATTCAGTGAAAGCTCGTGGCAAGCGCTGAACCGTCTAGGTTTCCAAATTGATGATGATCTTGAAAAGAGTGATGTTCGATTAACAATGGGAGGTGAGCCCACCTTTGTTTCGGTTGATGATTTTGAATCTGAAGAGTGGACGACTGCAGCAAACGGAGAACAGAAACCAAAAATAGCAGATCAGCTTATCCGAAGGCTGAGAGATCGCTTTGCCCCAGGTGGTTTGCTCCACTATGGTCAGGGTAAATGGTATCCTGGTGAAACACTGCCTAGGTGGACTTTTTCTCTGTACTGGAGGACAGATGGGCAGCCAATCTGGGAGAATGCGGCATTGGTTGCAAGCGAAGCAGGCACAAACGAATTTAACTTGAATGATGCCCAGTCTTTGCTCAGAGAAATTGCGGTTCACTTAGTTCTTGATCCTGAATACGTTCAACCTGCTTATGAGGATCCAGCAGAGTGGTTGTTCAAGGAAGCGAATCTCCCAGAAAACTTGAATCCACAAAATGCAGAACTTGATGATGAGGAAGCCCGCAGAAGACTTGCACACGTTTTCTCTAAAGGTCTCACAAAGCCAGTTGGCTATGTGCTACCAATTCAACGTTGGAATTCGAATGACAGAAGTTCAAACCGTTGGATCTCTGAGAAATGGAAGACCCGTCGGGGGAATTTGTTTGTCGCTCCTGGCGACAGCGCTATCGGCTATCGTTTGCCCCTGGCTGCCCTACCTTATTTACCACCTGAACAATTCCCCTTCATCATTACGCCGGATCCGTACGCACCTAGGCCCCCCTTACCTGTTTTTTCAAGAACCAATGTAAAAAATCGACCAAACACTCCAAATTTTTCTGAGCAATGGAGTTTGGCAAATGCTGAAAAATCCGCACTTTCTACTGAGTCTGTCCGGACTGCTCTGACAGTAGAGGTACGTGAAGGCAAACTTTGCGTTTTTCTTCCTCCAACTGCATCACTGGCAGATTATCTAGACCTGGTTCGAGCCGTTGAACAATCTGCAGAAAAGACCGATCTCCCTATTCAACTGGAAGGGTATTCACCGCCAAGTGATCCACGTCTGAATGTCATTCGTGTTGCTCCTGATCCCGGTGTTCTGGAAGTCAACATTCATCCTGCGTCATCTTGGTCAGAGTGTCTTGATATCACGCAGTCGGTTTACGAAGAAGCACGTCTGGTTCGCCTCTGTGCAGAAAAATTCATGTTGGATGGACGACATACTGGCACTGGAGGAGGAAATCACATAGTCGTTGGAGGGAGGTCTCCTGAAGACAGCCCTTTCCTACGTCGCCCTGATCTGCTCAGGAGTTTACTGATCTATTGGCAGCGCCACCCTAGCTTGTCTTATCTGTTCTCCGGGCTGTTTATTGGGCCAACATCGCAAGCTCCCAGGCCTGATGAGGCAAGACATGAAAGTCTTTATGAACTTGAGACAGCACTCGGGCAGATTCCAGGTCCTTTTGAGGGGCAAACACCGTTACCCTGGCTGCTCGATCGGCTGCTTCGCAATCTGTTGACAGACGTAAGTGGTAATACTCATCGTTCCGAAATCTGTATTGATAAGCTTTATTCCCCTGATACTCCCACAGGCCGTCTGGGGCTATTGGAATTTCGAGGCTTTGAAATGCCACCTGACGCCCGAATGAGCCTGGCTCAACAGCTTTTGATTCGTGGACTTTTAGCCAAATTTTGGAAAAATCCGCTCGAAGGATCTTTCATAAGATGGGGTACCAGTCTACAGGATCGCTTCATGCTGCCACATTTCATATGGGAGGATTTTCTCGAGGTTCTGAAAGATTTGAGAGTCAGTGGATACATGTTCCAACCAGAATGGTATGAAGCTCAATTTGAGTTTCGTTTTCCTTTCTATGGAGAGGTGCATTACGAAGAGGTTCACCTTGAATTAAGACAGGCTCTGGAACCATGGCCGGTTCTCGGAGAAATGGGCGCAATCGGCGGGACAGTTCGTTACACTGACAGCTCTGTGGAAAGGTTGCAGGTCAAGCTGTCTGCAGCTGATCCGGAGAGATACCTGGTAGCTTGCAATCAAAGGAAGACTCCCTTGCATGCAGTTGCAAAAAAAGGGTCAGCTGTCGCTGGAGTTCGCTTCAAGGCTTGGCAACCTCCTGAAGCTCTTCATCCCTCACTACCAGTCCAAACTCCGTTGGTGTTTGATCTATTTGACCGCTTCACAGAAACCATCATTGGTGGCTGTCGATACCATGTCGCGCATCCGGGGGGTAGAAATTATCAAAATTTCCCTATCAATGAATACGAAGCACAAGCACGTAGACTTGCTCGGTTTGAAGCCGATGGTCAGACTGCCGCTACCTATACTATTCCGAAGGAAATTCCACATCCTGAGTTCCCCCTTACTCTAGATCTGCGCAGGCCTGCCGAGTTCTGAAATTTCCCTGCTCAATATACTTTAGAGCCCAATATGTTTTCCGCCAATGACACATACCTTCTTCAGGGACAAACACCTGATGAAATGGTTCAACTTGATGGAAGCTTCCGGCCTGCTTGGGCAGAGTTTATGGAATATTGGAAGAAGCTGGACAAGGAAGATACGGCAACACGATTTTCAAAAGGTAGTCAGTACTTGCGTGACGCAGGTGTATTTTATCGCCATTACAGTGAGGGAGTCTCAACTGAGAGAGATTGGCCACTTAACCATCTACCTGTACTTTTGGAAGAAGAAGAATGGACTACATTATCAGATGGTTTAGTACAGCGTGCCAGTCTGCTCGAATTATTGATGAAGGATTTCTATGGTGCCAATCGGTTAGTTCAGGAAGGGAAAATACCTGCAGCTTGTCTAGCACAGAACCCGGAGTGGCTGAGACCTTTGGTGGGCCTGACACCTCGTGGTGAAGATTTTCTCTATTACCTAGCTTTCGATCTTGGACGGGATGAAAGCGGTAGATGGCGAGTTTTGGCGGATCGAGTTCAAGCTCCATCTGGAATTGCCTTCGCTTTAGAAAACAGGGTAGCCACCACCCGAGTTTTCCCAGATATTTTCCAGAAGATGTCGATTCGTCGACTTGCACCTTTTTTTGGAAAATTCCGAAAGATGTTCCAAGGGCTGAATCCAGCAGCTGACGGCTTGATGGGCATTCTCACTCCTGGCCCCATGAATGAGGGTTATTTTGAGCATACTTACATTGCTCGATTTCTCGGGTTGATGTTGCTGGAAGGTGAGGACCTCACTGTACAAGAGGGACAGCTCATGGCGAAAACTGTAGATGGGCTGCTTCCCTTGAGAGTAGTCTGGCGCCGCATCGATGGAATCTATGCAGATCCCCTGGAATTGAAAGAAAATTCTAGATTGGGCACTCCGGGATTATTGGGAGCGATTCGCAAACAGGAAGTGACGGTTGTCAATGCGCTGGGAAGTGGGGTTTTGGAAAGTCGGGTTTGGTCTGCTTTCCTTCCAGAACTTTGCAAAGTGTTGCTGCATGAAGAATTAAAGTTGACGAATCTTCAAATCTTCTGGTGGGGCGATCCAGAATTTCAATCTCGATTTAGTGATGAAAAAGATGATTGGATGATTACCCCAGCTTTCTCTTCAAATCTCGTATTTGAAAAAGATGACCACTCATTGACAGGAATCGACCACAGCATGGTGGTTGCTCAAGAGCGGCTATCGCTCTCTACAACGCCAGCCTATCGTCATCAGAAATTATCAGCAGCACCGATGACCTTGCGAATGTTTTTGGTGCGAACCCCAGATGGTTGGGAAGTAATGCCAGGCGGGTTTGCTCGAATTGGGTCCAGTGATCAGGCAGATTCTATTTCACTGCAAAAGGGAGGAACGGTTGCGGATGTCTGGGTAAAAACTAATAAGCCTCCAGAAACATACGTACTTAGCCCTCCATCCGGAGCAGTGGCGGATCAATTGAGGCACTCTGAAGTTTTGCCCTCCAGGGCAGCTGATAATCTCTATTGGTTGGGTCGATACGTTGAGAGAATGGATGGGGTCCTTCGGCTTTTGCGGGCTCACCACACAAGGCTGGCAGAGTTTGGAACGGTCTATAATCCACTCTTACATTGTTCTGAATCACTACTCCAAAAATTTGGTATCTGGGAAACGGATTGTTTTCAATCCCAGCTGAGCTTTCTAGCAGGAAGCGCCATTGAGAGTGCGAGTCAGGTCAAGGACCGATTCTCATACGATGGTTGGATGGTATTAAGGGAATTGGACAAAGAAATAAAAAGTGAAATCCCACATATCCTGAGGGGAGATAGCGCGGCCAGCCAACTAAGTTCACTACTGCGCCAGTGTTCAGCCTTTTCGGGGCTTGTACATGAAAATATGTATCGGTTCAAAGGATGGCGCTTCCTGAGCCTTGGGCGTTCACTCGAAAGAATCTTACTAAAGCTGCAATATCTGGAAGTTTTACTGAGCCAAAATGCACCTGAGGGTGCAATGGAGTTAGCAATTGAATTGGGGGATAGCCAAATGGTACTCCACAGTCGTTATTGGGGGATTGCAAACTCTTCAAGTGTTGTTGACTTGTTGGTATATGATGTCAAGAACCCTCGTTCAATTCTCTTTAATTTTCTGAAATTACAAGAATTATTGTTGGAAATTCCAAAAATTAAAAATTCGGAAATCAATGCTGAAATTGATCGAACGCTAAAGGATTGCCGCACTATCTTGAATTCACGAAAACGTAGTGGTTTCAATGATTTTCCCTTTTCAGATTTATCGAACACAGTACGTATCTTTTCAGATCAACTTTCATCAGCCTATTTTCATTAAGCATCTTGCTTTACGACATTCGCCTGAAACTAAGCCATCAATATACTGAGACAATTACGGGGGGGCGTCATCGGTTATGTATCGAGCCCTTAGAGTTACCCGAAGTCCAAAATATCTTGGCTTCAAAAATAAGTTCACAACCTGAGCCCACTGAAAAGAGTGAATATTTTGATTTCTTCGGCAACAGAGTCCATGAGCTATCTTTTAAAGGTATACATGAGGAAACAAGCTTTGAACTGACTGCCCATGTGCAGCGCAAGGTACCAAAGATCAAAAATTTTTCTGCAAATATCGATGAATTACAAAATGTGCTCGCGAATTTCTCAGAAGTGTCTTCCTTGTCTCCACACCATTTCTTGGGGAATTCAGAGAGAATCATTCTGTTGAAGACTTTTAAGGAATTTTCCCTCAGGTTTGTGCAAACTAAAATTTATGTCTTAGATTTGGTGCAGAAAATTGGGGAGGGTTTGTTTGATGAGATGAGTTTTGATGCCTCTGTTACTTCTGCAGAGACCCCGCCTGAAGAGGCTTTCGCTCTAAGAAAAGGAGTATGTCAGGATTACAGCCAGATTATGATTGCTTGTCTAAGATCAATAGGAATCCCAGCTGGATATGTCAGTGGATTGATTCGCACAACTCCACCACCAGGAAAAACAAGGCTAGAGGGGGCAGATGCGATGCATGCTTGGGTTATGGTTTGGTGTGGCCCAAATTGCGGTTGGGTGGAATTTGATCCAACAAATAATCAATTTGTTGGTGACGAATACATACTGATTGCTAGGGGAAGAGATTATGCGGATGTGGCGCCAATCAAGGGGGTGCTCCGATTAAGTGGCAATCAGAGTTGTACCCAAGCTGTAGACGTAATTCCTATTGAGGAGAGCACAAAGGATCAACTATCAAACTCCCTCAAGGTGTAGCGCTTTGATTCCTCAATAATCGGGCTTTTTCAATAACTTCTACAGTTTTTGTCCACAACCCTAATTCTCCAAGCTTATGGAAAGGAACCCACTCAGCGTGCTGCGCGTCATCAGCACCCTCAGGAGTTCCAGACTCCCAATTGGCCCAATAGTCGATCAGCGTATAATGAAATTTAACACGGCCATCGTCATCTTTGATAATGGAGTCAACCACTTCTAAGAATTCAGGGTTCTGGATGCTAACCCCAGTCTCCTCAAGCACTTCTCTACAGGCTGTTGCCTTAACAGTTTCTCCCACTGACTGAGCGCCCCCCGGAAGACTCCACTCTCCCAATCTTGGGGGACGGCCTCGCCGGATCAATAGCACATTTTCTTCTTTCAAAACCACGACTCCCACTCCCACAAACGGGCGTGATGGATACTCTCTGGATTCAGGCATCATTAAACTCAATTAAGGGATTACTCGCTGACTGATAAGGTGAGAACCCCCAATTCATGCAAAGCATTCGTGATGATGTACGTCCCAAGAATCATCAGGAAACTTAGAAAAATTTTTCGGAAGAGTCCTTCTGGGATATGTCGACGAATCTGTTGGCCAATCACCATTCCGCAAACTGTACCAAACAAGGCGCCAATGGATAAGAGTAACTGTTTTTCGTAGAGCATTCCCATGCGGTACAGTGCTATTGCCAGAAAAACAGTCACAATATTGAGAACAATCCCTAACGCTTGTACCAATTCGTCCCTAGTCAATTTTAATCCGTATAGGTAGAAGACGCTGGGAACAGAAAAGATACCAGTCATACCCAGCATTAAACCTCCGACAATGCCCACTAAAATTCCCCAGTAATTTTCTTGACCCTCAGGGACCTGGAGATCGATTCCACTTAAACTCAAAACACCAAAAATTATCAGTAAACCACCCAGAATTACTGAAAACCAGGGCAATTCAAATTTATCGAGAAAATAAGTCCCGATCCAGACTCCTGGGGGCACCATGACAATCAACCCCCATAATTTCCTGCTAAGTTTTATAAAATTTCCACCTTTGCCTCCCTGCCAGACATTTGTCAAAAAACTTGGAAGGAGCGTAATAACGACTGCGCTTGGAACAGGTTGAAACAGGCTCATTAAGGAGAGTGTGATCATTGGAACACCCAAACCAATTAGACCCTTGATGATCCCCGCGAATAAAAAAATCAGAACAATTTCAATCTGAAAGATTGATCCCAAGTCTGGATTCCCCATTTATTTTTATCAAAAGATTGTTGGTGAGGTTTCTTTGATATAACCGAATATGTCCCAGCATAATGGCTTTAGGTTCGAAAATGGTGATTTGCATGATCAAATCGAACCTTGACCAATTTTCAGACCAAAATATTTAAATATTTTGTAAGACAAAAAGACTTGACATGATTTGAATTAAAAATATTATCTGCCAAAAAATCGAAAATTATTTCGGTATCCGAAGTTGGAAAAAAATAAAAATTTTAT
>WTIF01000272.1 GCA_011522845.1 Deltaproteobacteria bacterium | reverse complement strand
CCAAAAAGGGCCCTGGCTAATTCTGTTCTCCCGGATCCCACCATTCCAGCCAGCCCCACAATTTCCCCTCTGTGGAGTTTCAGATTTCCCTTTTGAAGGATCGTATCCGTTGAGATTCCATGGGCTTCCAGTACGCGTTCCCCAACTTTACTTTCTGACTTTGGAAATACTTCTTCCAATTTTCTTCCAACCATCGCACTGACAAGTTCAGCCCGAGTGAGACCTTCCATGGATCTAGTAACCACGTGTTGCCCATCTTTGAGAACTGTGACCTCATCAGCTATTCGAAAAACTTCTTCCAATCGGTGAGAAATATAAATGATTGTCACCCCATTATCTTTCAGCGACTGAATAATCCTGAACAATTGTTCTAGTTCGTGTCCTGCCAAAATTGCTGAAGGCTCATCCATCACAATCAAATCTGCATTTCTTGATAGTGCCTTGGAGATCTCGACCATTTGTTGGTAAGCCACGCTCAGCTCTCCAACTTCACGCTTCACATTAATCTTTATGCCCATCTGTTCAAGTAGCCTATTCGCCTCTTGCCTCATTCTAGCTGAATCAATGATTCCAATAGTCGTTCTAATTTCTCGACCCAAAAAGATGTTTTCTACAACGCTCATTTCTGAGACAAGTGCCAACTCCTGATAGATTACGCTGATACCGAAGTTCAGAGCCTCACGAGTTGAGAAACTCTCATAGTTTTTGCCTCTGAAGCAGATTGTGCCCTTGTCTGGCTGCTGAGCCCCAGAAAGGATTTTGATCAAGGTAGATTTTCCAGCTCCGTTTTCACCTACCAACGCATGAACACTTCCTTTTTTGCAGCTTATTGATACGTCGTCTAGTGCTCTCACTCCACTAAATGACTTCGAGATGTTTTTCATCTCCAGAATCAGTTGGTCGTCTTTCAAAGCTTGGGTTCCGAATTTGATTGTTATTAAATCTTGGTACTTGAGGGCCAATCTAGGGTTAAGCCTGTCTTTGGGCCAGCCCATACAAGCTGACAGCTGCAAGAATTACTAGACCTTTTATGATAAATTGTGTTTGAGCATCCAACCCGAGAAGGACAACCATTGTACTTAGAATTTGTATGATTAAGACCCCAGCTATGGTTCCCAGCAAGCCTCCTTTGCCACCATAGAATGCAGTACCTCCCACCACAGCGGCTGCGACAGAATCTAGATCTAGCCCGGTCGCAATGAATCTATCCACATAACCGACATAGCCCGTTAGAATCACTCCAGAAATCACGGCAAGACAACTTGCTAATATATAAACCGCTATTTTTACCCTGTGGACTGAAAGGCCCGAAAGCCTGGCAGCTTCCTCATTGCTACCAACAGCGTAGATTCGGCGCCCAAAAGGCGTCATCCTCAACAAAACTAAGAAAACTGCGTTTAGTGCAAACCAAGCCAACAAAGGGATGGATAGAAATCCCCAGGACTGGTTTACAACACCCAGTGCTTCCGGGACAAAGCCACTTGGCACTCCTCTGGTGAATGCTTGTTGTGCTCCTTGCACCAAAAACAGCATTACCAGTGTCGCTACCAGCGGAGGTACTTTTCTCTTTGTTATGAGCAAGCCATTGCACAGTCCAATCAATGAACCTAAGATCAGCGCAACAAAAATTGAGAGTGGAATTAACTCATCGCGACCGTTACTCACTTCTGCAACAACCATTGAAGTCATGACGATCACTCCACCAACAGAAAGATCCAACCCTGCGACCAGCATCACCATGGTTTGCCCAATTGCAATGATTCCTAATTGAGCCGACTGCCTGAACAAAACGGCCAGTGTCTCTTCGTCAAAGAGATCTGGAGTTATGAAACTGGCAACGATCAACAAAATCATCAGAGCCATATAGACCCCGTAGGCCGCAAATAGTTTTTTGACGGTCAAATGGTTGCTTTCTGTATAACCCATCATACGAGCAAGTTATCCATACTAAATGATATCAATGAGTCAGAAGAAAATTTTGATGGCAAATAACAACGTATTGTTCTTCTGTGACTAATCAACTATTTTGAGCACTAAAAATTTATGTCTGAGAGACTAGAGGTTTTCAGAAAGGTTTTTAGGTTGGTTTCATTATGAAATCAATTCTTTTTCAAAAGAAGCGTTTGTACACCCTTAGCTATCTGAATACTTTTGCCAGATCATACTTGAGCAATCGCTAGTTACTAAAATCTCGAAAATATCCGATCGAGTTAACTGAGCATCTTGGTGCTTTTTAATACAAAAATTTAGTTCAAAGCTAGGCCTCTGAATTAATCAGTACCCCTCCCTTCTAAATTATGAAAGTTCCAGAAATAGATCAGTTTCGAAATAGAAGACCTGAACCCGAAGAAGCTCTTAATTTGGTCAAACATAGCGAGCTGGATTCACTCATCAGAATAGCCTCACAGCTCAGAGATCAGCAGCATGGAAAGGTCATTTCTTACTCCAAAAAAGTATTTATTCCATTGACCAAACTTTGCAGAGATGTTTGTCACTACTGTACGTTTTCAAGGGAACCACTTAATAATCAGCCTTGTTTCATGAGACCTGATGAGGTTCTAAAATTAGTTCAGGATGGCGAAAAATTAGGTTGTAAGGAGGTCCTTTTTACGCTTGGTGACAAGCCTGAAATGCGCTACCAGAAATGCAGGAAAGAGCTTCAAGAGCTTGGATACGAATCTACCATCTCTTACCTTGCAGAGATTTCAAAAATGGTTTTGGAATCAACTTCATTACTTCCACACATAAATGCTGGAGTGATGTCATCATCGGAATTGGCCAAGTTGAAAGAGGTGTCAGTTTCACAAGGGTTAATGCTGGAAAGCATATCTAATCGCCTATTGCAAAAAGGGTCTGCACACTATGGTTCACCAGATAAAGTTCCTGAGGTTCGTCTTGAGATGATCAAGCAAGCAGGGGAACTCAAAATCCCTTTTACCTCAGGGATTTTAATAGGTATTGGAGAAAACCGACTGGAGAGAGTTGAAGCTTTACTGGCACTGCGGGGATTGCAGGAAAAATACGGACACATCCAAGAAATCATCATACAAAATTTCAAGGCCAAGTCTGGAACACCGATGCAATTTCATCCCGAACCCGAACTCGACGAAGTTCTCTGGACAGTAGCCATTGCCAGGATTTTGTTTGGACCTGAAATGAATATACAGACACCTCCGAACCTGAATACAGAAAATCTCGAGAGAATCTTGGATGCAGGCATTAATGACTGGGGTGGAATATCTCCATTGACACCCGATCATGTCAACCCTGAAGCGCCTTGGCCAGAATTGGCGAATTTATCTAATATGATGACTAGTCTTGGAAAGTGCCTAACTGAGCGGTTGGCCATCTATCCATCCTACGCTGTAAATCATCAACAGTGGGTTGATTCCAAAGTTCTCCCAAGGATCCGTCAGCTTGTTGATCAACAAGGATTTGCCAGAGTAGACAACTGGTTTGCCGGCCAGGACAATTTGCCCAACATTCAGCAAAAATTTTCTTCAGGGTTTGCCAAAGATCAAAACACTCCCATCGCCCAGATTCTTGAAAAAGTAGCAAGTGGCTGTGAAGCAGATGAGAGTGAAGTCGTTGAACTATTAAATGTTCGAGGTGAGGATTTTTTTCAGGTTTGTCAAGCCGCCGATGATTTACGTAAAAAGGTCAGTGGAGAAACGATTACCTACGTTGTTAACCGCAACATCAACTACACCAATGTCTGCTATTTCCGCTGCGGATTTTGTGCATTTTCCAAAGGAAAAATGTCAGAGAACCTGCGTGGCAAACCATACGATCTAGATCTAAACGAAATCGTACAACGCTCAAAAGAAGCTTGGGATCGTGGAGCTACCGAGGTTTGTCTGCAAGGAGGAATTCATCCCAGTTACACCGGAAAGACCTACCTTGATATCTGCGCTGCTATCAAGAACGAATTGCCTGATATTCACATTCACGCATTCTCCCCACTAGAGGTCAGCCAAGGTGCAAAGACCTTAGATTTAACTGTTTTTGATTTTCTTTTTGAACTTAAAAAAGCTGGTCTGGGGACTTTACCTGGAACAGCGGCAGAAATTCTAGATGACGAAGTCAGAAGAATTATTTGTCCAGACAAACTGACTACTGAAGAATGGCTTGAAGTGATGAGGCTCGCTCACGAAGTTGGCTTCAGAACTACTGCAACGATTATGTTTGGACATGTTGAAGAGCCAAAACATGTGGCTAGGCATCTACTGAGAATTAAACAGTTGCAGGGCCAAACAAGTGGGTTCACTGAATTCGTACCACTGCCTTTTGTACATATGGAGTCACCAATTTATCTGAAGGGAAAAGCCAGAAAGGGGCCGACATTTCGTGAGGCTGTGCTGATCCATGCTGTTGCCAGACTGGTCCTGCATCCTCAAATTCAAAATATTCAAACTTCTTGGGTAAAAATGGGACCAGAGGGAGTGAAACATTGCCTCAATGCAGGAGTCAACGACCTTGGAGGAACTCTAATGAACGAAAGCATCACCCGGGCTGCAGGAACAGTACACGGCCAGGAAATGCTTCCTGAATGGATGGAAAATGTTATTCATGAAGCGGGAAGGTTTCCAAAACAAAGAGATACGCTTTACCGAGCTTCCAGAACTTCTCAAAAGCAAAAATCCTATGGGCACCAAAAACTTGTTGGATTTAACGCTTAATTTTTTGAAACTGGAAGTCAAAGATTTAAAAAGTCCGATGTACTGGAATCAGTTATTCTGGGATTAACACAGCTCTGCCGGTGACCTTACCCTGAGCTAGGTCCTGTAGTGCACGGTTTGCATCAGCAAGGGAATAAGTCATAACCTCGCTTACTAGCTCACCACGTTCAGTTAAGTTTGTGATTTCCACCAAATCAGTGAAGGTCCCAACAAAACTTCCCACAATACTGATTTCCTTGGCTACTAATTCTGCTGTAGAAAGCCGCACCTCACCACCTGTCCCCACAGCAACATAACGGCCTTGGTTTGCTAGCAACCGCAAAGCTTGATTAGGAATTCTGTCTTCTCCAAAAAAATCAATAATTGCTCGAACACCAGAGTCGGCATCTTCTTTAAGAAATTCCAGCTCTTCAAGAGATTCAAAACAATTTTTAATACCTGCTTTGTTTGCTAAATCACGCGCAGATTCTCGGGGATCTACGGCAAAGATTTTTCCTGGTGTCAAGCGTGAGAGTAGCTGAGCACCCAGGTGGCCAACTCCTCCAATTCCAATTACTACAATATTATCCTGAGGGCGGATGTGCCCCATTAATTTTCTCACGGCTCCATATGCAGTCAAACCTGCATCCCCTAAAGGAGCCAACTCATTCAGATTGGCATCTCTTCCAACTTTGATCAGTGAGCGTTGAGGAAATTTGAGGAATTCACAAAAACCCCCGCTGGCGTTAATTCCAGGGGTAATTCTCTGATTTGCTTGTGAATCAATCCCATAGCGTTCCGCTAAACTACCTCCATTCGACTGGAACGGATAACAGAGCACCTTGTCTCCAACCTCAAAACCTTGAACATCATCGCCAATAGCTTTTACTATCCCCGCGTTCTCATGTCCTAAAATATGAGGTAATGAAGCGAGCGGCATTCCCAGATCACGACCTGTGATCATATGCAAGTCAGTGCGACAAACCCCTGCAGCCCTGATATGAACCAAGACTTCCTCCCCAGTTGGGGGATCAGGATCTGGGGTATCTTGATAGATCACCAGTTCCTTGTTTCTGAGTTCAGGATCATATCGATGTAGTACTGCCGCTTTCATGAATTCCATCTTTCGTTTGATTTATTCATGCAGCCATCCAACCACCATCAACAAACAGCTCTACCCCCGTAATGTAACTCGCATCTTTCCCTGCCAGAAAATTGATGGCTGCTGCTATTTCTGAGGGGTCCGCCCAACGATTCATTGGCGTCCGTCTCAAAATTTCTTCGGACATCTCATCCCCGGCTTCTTCAATCGTTTTCTCCTCTCTTGCAACCTTGACAAAGCCTGGACTTACAGCATTGACCCTAATGTTTTCTGAGGCATATCGAATCGCTGCATTTCTTGTCACCGCGCTTACAACACCTTTACTGGCATGGTATGCTGCTGATTTCCCGAAACCGCCCGATGCTCCAAAGATACTTGAAACATTAACTATTGAACCAGAGTGATTGGAACGCATGAGCGGGATGACAGCCTTAATGCCGAGCCAAATTGATTTGGCATTGACATCCAACATTTCCTGCCAACCTGACTCATCCTCTTCTTCAACATCAGGCAATGTTCCGATTCCAGCATTGTTTACCAAGATGTCCAACCTTCCGAATTCTTTGCTGACAACGTCAAGGACGGATGACCATGAATCCGAGCTAGAGACATCATGCGCATGGGCTAAGACATGAGCATTATTGAGTAGATCATTATTGGGCGAGATATCTGTCGCAACTACTTTCAAGCCCCCCCGCACAAACCTGTCTACAGTTGCTTTGCCGATTCCTCTTGCTCCCCCTGTGACTAATGCCACTTTTTGAGAATCTGTAGTCATCTAACCGATATTGACTTTCTGTCCGGATTTCTCTGATTCAACCACTGCTTCACAGATTTCCTGAACATGAATTGCGTCTTCAAGAGAATCAACCTGAGCATAAGATTCTCCGAGTAACTCTTGGATAAAATCCCATATTTCTTCTCGTAATGCACCAGTTGTTCTCCCATCAATTTGGGGCCAAAAAGCCAAATCTGGGTGATAACTTCCTTGCGCATCGTTGATTGTTAAGGATGGTTCATAGGTTTTAAGAAAACTTGATCCCTTGGTACCAACCACCTCGAGGGAGGCATCGACAACACCTTTTCCTGCATCACTTGAATCTTCCCATCCAAATATATTTGCGGGTGCCCCACTGGGCACCAACCAAGATGACTCCAGGGTACAGAGGGTTCCTTTTTCCATTTCAAGAACGATGATGAGAGTTTCTGGCACATCATATCCCAACAGATAGCCACCCCATGCGCTGACGGTTTGGCAACGCTGCTGACTCAACCAAAGAATCAGATCAATATCATGAATTAAGGTCTCGTAAGCAGAATGAACTCGATACCCATAGGTTTCAAACCATGTCCTTGAAATATCTCTTTTTGCTCTGATTCTCGCCAATTCTCCCAACTTATCCGCTGCGATATGCTGCTTGAGGACTCGATGTCGTGGTTCATACCGTAGAATGTAGCCCACTCGCAATTTAAGTTCCTGCTCTCTTGCCAGAATCACCAATTCCTTGGCATCAGCAAGTTGAGTTGCCAGCGGTTTTTCACAAAATACATGAAATCCATTATTTAAGGCAGCTCGAACGATACTAGCGTGAGTATCTTCAGGCGAAACTACACTTACCACATCAACATTAATCTCCTGAAGCATTTTGAATGGTTCTGTGTAAATTTTTGCCTCTGGAAAGTCGAACCTAGCTTGCTGTAACGCGATATGATCAGTTTCACAAATCACCTCAACTACCGCGTTGGGATGATGGTGTAGTATATTTGCGTGGTGTTTACCAAAGCGGCCATAGCCAACCAGTGCAAATGAAATTCTTCTCATTTGTGTTTGCATTCAACTTTCCGTGGGAAACAGAATTCTTTTCTCGTCATCACGATTGAACAAATGCAGATGATCTTTGTTGATCTCAAAATGTAAATGTTCACCAGAACTAATTTTTTCAGTTGCTGGAACCAAAATAGACAAACTATTATTGCCAACTTTAAGATAGATTAATTTCTCTGCTCCCAGAGTCTCAACTACGGTCACACGCCCCCCCAGACCTCCCTCCGAAACAAGCTTTATGTCATGAGGTCGGAAGCCCATGATGGCCTTTGAATCTGAGAATGAACTCATTGAATTGGGCAATTCCAATTCGAAAGAATCGGCCCTTATTGTTTTTTTATGAGATTTTTCTGAAACTTCTACATCCAGAAAATTCATGGGTGGGCTACCGATGAATTCAGCAACAAAGCGGTTAGCTGGTTCGTTAAAGACCTTTTCAGGAGTATCTAGTTGGACAACTTCACCTTTGTTCATTACAGCCAATCGATGCCCCATCGTCATCGCCTCGACCTGATCATGCGTGACATAGATGACAGTACTCTTTAGTTCTGAGGTAAGTTCGATTAGTTCCTTGCGGGTCTGTAGGCGCAACAGTGCATCAAGATTCGAAAGTGGTTCATCCATCAGAAAGACTTTGGGACTGCGGACAACTGCTCTTCCTAACGCAACTCGTTGGCGCTGTCCCCCCGACAGCTGTCTTGGTTTGCGCTCCAGCATTTCTTCCAAATCCAGCATTTTTGCAACACGCTGAACTCGATTAATGATTTCTCGCTCATCTACCCCCCTCGCTTTGAGAGCAAATCCTAAATTTCTGCTCACAGTCATATGAGAATATAGCGCATAATTTTGAAAGACCATCGCCACATCACGGTCTCCGGGTGGTAGGTCATTCACCAAATTGTTTCCGATATAAATCTCTCCCTCACTAATTGCTTCCAAACCGACTACCATTCGAAGTGTAGTAGTTTTTCCGCAACCAGAGGGCCCTACGAAAACTAGAAATTCTCCATCATCAATCTCTACATTTACATTTCTAACTACGGTTGTTTGACCAAAATTTTTATAAAGATTTTTCAGAGCAACTGAAGCCATAGTTCACCAGTTTACTTGATTGCTCCCGCAGAGATCCCACGGATAAACCAACGTCCGACAATTAAAAACAACAAAAAGACCGGAATAGCTGACCCTACAGCTCCTGCTGCAGCGAACCCCCAATTTACTCGATATTGCCCAAAAACAATCCCTGTCAGCCCGATTGGTAGGGTATGCAAATCGTTGCTAAGCAAAAGTGTCATTGCAAACAAGTATTCGGTCCAGGAAACAATGAAAGCAAACATGGCAATGGCAATGATTCCTGGAGCAGCTTGTGGGATAATAATCTGAAAAAGGGTGCGCATTCGACCTATGCCATCGACTGCCGCTGCTTCTTCTAATTCTGGAGGTAAACTTTTGAGGAATGCCTGCAACAACCAAATTCCAAACGGCACTGCAAACGCAGTGTTCAATAGTGCACAACCGAGGTGGCTGTCTACCAATGAAAGGCTGTTGAAGATTCTAAAGATAGGAACAACAAGCAGTGCAGTCGGAAAGATGTAGACACTCAACAGAAATAGACTCAGCGCATTTCGGCCCCAATAATGGGTCCGATAAACGCTGTAGGCACCCGCTACAATCAAGGGAAGAGAAATCAAAACAGTGTAAGTTGCGACGATGAAACTGTTAATTATCCACTGCCAATATCCAGATTTTCCAAATAAGGAAACGTAGTTCTCAATGGTTAGTGTATTGGGTATCAGTGATTGATTACGAACCAGTTCCATGTTCGGACGAAACGAAGCCAGCAAAATCCACAAGAATGGGGCTAGCAAAATGAACATGATCAGAACAATCACAAAAATCCGAAGTATTGAGAAAACCGACGACTGTGACTTCATGATCTACTTGGACAAATCTTGGAAAGTTTCACTGGCAATGACGAACTGTTTTCGATTGGCAAAGATAAATAGGAAGGCAAAAATGATGAGCAAAAATAGAAAGATGATCGCTCCAGCGGTAGCCTTTGAAATATTGTAACCGTAAAATGCCATGTCATACATCAAGACCGGAACAGTTGTGGTAGCATCCCCAGGTCCTCCCCGTGTCATCATCCAAATAATATCAAACACATTCGATGCCCATAGGGTTCCCACTAAGCCTAGAACCGTAAGAGTTGGCATCAAATTAGGAAAGGTGATCGTCTTGAATTGCAACCAGGCGCTTGCCCCATCAACTTGTGCTGCTTCGTACTCCTCTTCTGGAACACTAGCTAGGGAAGCAAGGAAAATAATTGTCAAAAACGGGATGTATCGCCAAGAATTTACAAAAGTAAGGCTGACTCCTGCAATGTCCGGGTTTGCCAAAAAGAGTACAGGCTTTTGAACCAAATCCATGCTTTTGATGGTGGTATTAACAATTCCGGCTGAAGCATCAAACATCCAGCGCCAAAGAATTGCAGTTACCGCTGCAGGCACAGCCCATGGCAAGATGATCCAAGTCCGAACAAAATTCTGCCCTCGAAAAGGCTGGTTGAGCAGTAATGCGATCAGGAGGGCTGCCAGAGTTTGGAAGAACCCATTTGCCAGTACCCAGATCGCACTCTTGCCGAGTGAGGCGATAAACTGTTTGTCTTCAAAAAGTTCAAAATAATTTTTTAGTCCAATAAGTTCATATTCGCTGCCGACAACTCTTTGAGACGTAAAGCTGATTTGGATTCCAGAGATAATTGGCAAAATCACGACGAGAATGACAAGAATTACAGCAGGTAAAATGAGGAGAAACCCAAGTCTAGCATCACGGCTGCGAAAGTCCTGCTTTGTCATGAGAAAGGTTGAGGGAAGTTCCAAAGTTGTAGGCTTCGGAAATATTTGGGGGCTTGACAGGCTATATTTCAGATACAGCCTGTCGTTAGAAGATCACTTAACGCTAAGCATCAACTCTTCGAGGTATCCAACCGCTTCATCTGGAGAGATGTCTTCCACCACCATCTTTTCCATCGCTTTCGCAGTGAAATTCTGGCCTTCAAACTGTCCAACCTGAGGACAGTAATTGTTCTGCATGAACCCGTACATTCCTGTATAAGGGGCTTCATCAAGCGAGGTCTGGTGCTGAGCTTTGAATTGGCTCAAGACAGGGGCAGAGAACATAATATCATTGGTTTTAGCATCGTCTGTAACAGGTAAAAATAAGCCTGGCTCAGACGTTCCCAACCATTCGCCGTAGATTTCAGGACTCAACCAAAAAGACATGAATTTTGCCAACCCTTCTTGTTTTTTTGGATCATCAGTCATCACCATGAATGCATTCGAATAGGCTAGGGAGAATCTTTCACCACTTCCATCCTTCGGAACAGGGATAGGAGCTGCCCCAAGGTCATTGGGTCCAAGCCCTGAATCATTGATCCAAGCATTCATAAAGGCATTCTTAAACGTGATCATGGAGGCCCGACCTGAAACCAGTGAGCCCTCTACCTCAGCCCAGGCATAAGAGCCAATGTCAGGAGGGCTGTAGGAAGCCAGTTCTTTCAAAAAAGAATAAGCACGCTTGTTTTGAGGGTTATTCACAATTGGTTTGCATGAATCATCAAAAATCTTCTTACCACCAAATGCCCCCATCCAGGTATAAATTGACTGCGTTCCGGCTAGTGTATCACTAGCCGGAAGAGCAAATCCGTATCTATCGTTCTCAGGATCTGTCAACTTTTTGGCTGCAGCCAAAACATCCTCGGTAGTTTTGGGAGGATGTGGAATTCCTGCTTCTTCAAAATGCTTTTTGTTGTACATCAGTAGTTCTAGCATTCCAAAAGCTGGGATAGCCCAAATCTCGCCATCAGCACGGTATTGATCCACGTATGCATCAATAAATTTTACTTCTTTCGCTACCTGCTCATAGACACTTGTCGCTGACTTTACTCCCTTTTCACCCATTTCCCTGACATAAACGAAAAACCCTGGAATGGCCTGTTGTAAATCTACGGACACCCCTGCTTCAATCTGAGCTGGAACCCTTGTGAAGGCTTCTCCCCAACCTACCACATTCTGTTTCATCCGATATTCAGGATATTTCTCATTGAACTTATCGACGACCACTTGCATTGCTTCCACACGGCTCGGTGGTTGTTCCATATGCTGCATAGTCAATTCAATTGGTGCTGCTTGAGCAATTGTTCCCAAGGCAAGCGCAGAGGTCGTTAACACTCCAAATTTGCGAAAACTCGCAAATCGAATACTTTTCATGATTTTCAGCATCATAACTGTCCTTCTAGTTGAGGTTAAAAAAACAGTGATTTGTTAATAAATGAGCTAAAGGGAGTCAAGTTAAATCAGATTTCGCCGAACATAAATTTTATCTATAATTATTTGAATATAATAAATAATTTTATCAATCTTTCTTTAGCTTTCGAACTTTTAAGCGAAATTCTGAATCAAAAAACGAACAATTCTTCAGCATTTCCTCCACAAATCTTTGCTCGATCTTCCAGGCTCAAATCCGGAAGTAAATGGTCTACCAACGCCAGTTGCTCTGGATACCCAGGTTGCTCAGTAATCCATGGAAAATCTGAAGCCCACAGCATGCGGTTGGGGCCAAAAATTTTTAGAAGTCTTTGGGCAACTGGCTTCATGTCATTGTGAGGATAGGGCTCATGCGTAAAGGCATATTGTCCAGAAAAATGTACGTAAGTATTTGGGTTAGCTGCGACCATCTCCAAAAGATCGAGGGTTTCAGGGGGTAACTTGACTGAAAAATGAGGCCGATTGTGATCATCTATCGCCAAATTGTCTAAAGAAACCATAAATCCACAGTGATTGAAAACCGCAACCAGTTCCGGAAGTTCTTTTAAGACTTTATCAAACAACTTTACTTGTGGTGGTTCGGCATAAAACCAAACTCTCAATTTTCGCTCAGCCATTGCCTTAAAGAGCGGGAACATCTCAAAAGACCTTGGGTCCTCTCCAGGATTCTCTCTTTGATCAACAAATCCCACCCGAATTCCCTGAATCCTGCTCTGAGCAATACGGGAGTCCAGATTTTCCTCCTGGTCTTTTGCAGTCGCATCAAAAATTCCAACAGCCGCAAATTTACCCGGATATTCTCGCTGAACTTCGGCAACGTAGTGATCCTCAGGACCGAGTGGAACTACGATCGCTTTGTCAACTCCTGCCTTGTCCATTTCCTTGATTAAATCTTCAGCAAGCACTTCCCGATCTGCTTCTGCTAGCCCAGAATGAATCGGTCTAGGATAGTCTTCTGAATATCTTCGAAATACGTGTAAGTGTGCATCAATAACGCTCATATTTTCCTCCAGAATTAGCAAATTATGATTGGTCAAAACAATTGAAGTTTGGCTCTCTTTATCTTGATGAATCTTCAACCTGTCAATGAAAAATTGATTTTTGTTCAGGACTTTTAGAGGGTGGGCACTGAAATCAAAAAAAATCGTGAAAGTGAGGAAAATCCCCTACAGGAAATTTTTGACAAACATTTCAGGAGATGACGATGGAAGAATTATGGCAAAAAAGTGCGGCTGAAATCGCAGAATTGGTAAAATCTCGCCAAGTGTCTGCTGTTGAAGTTACCCAAGCTGCGCTTGATCGCTTGAAAGCAGTCAACGGAAAACTTAATGCGGTTGTCATTGAAACCCCTGAGGATGCACTACGATCTGCTGAGTTGGTAGACCAAGCAATTGATCGTGGTGAAGATCCAGGTGAATTGGCTGGTGTGCCTGTTACGGTTAAAGTCAACATTGATCAAGCAGGATACGCAAACACGAATGGTCTGAAGCTGCAGGAAAATCTGATTGCAGATCAGGACAGCCCTGTCGTAACCAACTTTCGCAAAGCAGGAGCGATCATCGTTGGTCGCACAAACACCCCTGCATTCTCCCTCCGCTGGTTCACTCGGAACCAATTACATGGCCATACAATCAATCCTCACAACTCCAGGATTACCCCTGGTGGCTCCTCAGGAGGTGCCGCTTCAGCAACAGCCTCAGGAATTGGCGCAATCGGGCACGGCACAGACATCGGGGGTTCAGTCCGATATCCAGCTTATGCCTGTGGACTCCAGGGGCTTCGCCCAACTCAGGGACGTTTCCCTGCCTGGAATCCTTCAGGGAAAGACCGGCATATCGGGGCTCAGTTAATGGCGGTTTCAGGACCACTTACCAGGACAGTCGCTGATCTGGAATTAGCCACCAAAGTCATGTCTGGCCCAGATCTCAGAGATCCCTGGCATGTTCCTCTTCCATATGAGATGGGCGATTTTCCGCGTAGGGCTGCGCTTTGTGTGAATCCAGATGGAATGCAAACAGATGAGTCCGTAGCAAACGCAGTTTGGCAAGCTGCTGAAAGATTGAAAGATGCCGGCTGGGAGGTAACGGAAGTAGAAAGTCCACCTCTTCAGGAACCAGCTAGATTACAAGCCATTTTGTGGCTTGCTGAAACACATCGTGTAGGTACAAGCATTCTAGACAAAGAAGGAGATCCAGATGCCATCCACGTCTTTGGGGAGATGATCAAACTCTCACCTGTACCCACAATAAATGACGTTTTGGATGCTTTACAGGCGCGGTTGGGATTTCTTCGAGATTGGCAACTTTTCCTGGAGAAATATCCTGTCTTGATTTGCCCCACTTCGAGCGAACCTCCCTTTCCAGATTTGCTGGATCTGGTGGATTTTCCAAGAGTGATTAAGGCTCAGCTCACACAGGTAGGTCTGCCTTTGATGGGCATCCCAGGTCTCTCCATCTTCACTGGATACAACGAGAGTCCTGATGGCAAGATACCAATGGGCGCTCAGCTGGTGGGGGCACGCTTCCGAGAGGATATTCTCATTTCTGCTGCCAAAGAGATTGAGGCTCGCAGCCCCAAGATTGAAATTGCACAACCCTAATTGGCCCAGAAGGACTGGATGAAGAGAAGCATGCCAGTCTGAATAAATTTTCTAAACGTGGTTGAGCGGGTTCCTTTGAATCATGAAGGAACCCCTCTCAGTCTGTAGTGCGTTCAGGGGTTGCTTTTCCTCTTTTGCAGCCTCCACCTTTTTCGTTTTTCGAACAATCAATTGAACCATTTGGAATTGATAACCGTAGGTCTTTCTTTCCATAGTGTAATCTTCCTTTTTGAAAGTTGATGTAGGCTCCAGCTAACAAACGTTGGATGGATCATCCCGACTGATGATCCAGAATATCCCAGCACACTGTCAGGACATGATAGTCCGTTTTACCAGGGGGCGACTTGAGTCTATCAATTTTTTGGCCCTCTCGAGAGAGAATCCTAAACCAAGCGCCATGCTGGTGATCCACAAAATGATCCCAGGCGTAACGCCAGAATTCCAAATAATCATCACGATAGTCAGGCTTTTCTGTCAACCAAAAAAGACGCCAAGCTGTTGCAATGGACTCTGCCTGAACCCAAAAATACTTAGTGGGCGCACAAGCCTCTCCATCTGGTGCAAACCCATAGAAGATCCCCCCATAATCTGAATCTCTTCCATCTTTCATTCCATTTTTATAAAGCGTCTCAGCGCGATCCAGATACCAAGATTGGGGTCGAATTTCCAAAAGACTCAACAGGAGACGAGCCCACTCTACCTGGTGTCCAGGTTGAAACCCCCAGGGCTTGAAGAGGTCATCTGGCTGATCCTTGTGATACTCCATATCTGGAAGCCAATCTTGTGTGTAGTGTTCCCAGATGAGCCCTTTATTCAAATCCGCCAATTCTAGAGCAAATTTCTGAGCTAGTTGTTCGGCTCTGTCCAAGAATTTTTCCTCACTCGTTGCTTTCCAAGCGGCTAAACAAGCCTCACACATGTGCATATTGGCATTCTGTCCGCGATAGCTATCAGGCACTCTCTTAGGCCAACCCAATTCATCAAGGTAAGCTCCTTGTGTTGGCTCCCAAAAATGTTGTTCCATCAGCGACCAGACTTCATCAAGGACGGACCGAGCGGAGGCCAGCCCAGCTTGCAGCGCATGAGCAGCAGCGAATAGAACAAAAGCGTGCCCATAGGCCATTGCTCTCCCATCGCTAACCTGACCTCCAGTTAATTCCCAAGCATAAAAACCATCTGGCATCTGATGGGCTGAGGTCAGGAATCGGAGACCATGTTCTGCCAGCGCCAAGTCCTCAGGATTCCCCTCTCGGCAGTATGCCCCCGCAAAGTTAAAAATGAAACGACAAGAACTTACTAGATGTTTGAAATCTTTATCAAAAAGTGTCCCGTCATCTTCAAATCCGTGAAAGAATCCACCCCTTGGATCGCGGGCACGTCCCCTGTAAAAATTCAGCACCTTCTGTACGTGATCCTTTAAGAATTCTGTACTTTCAAAGTCAGGGTTAGAAAAAGAAGCTGACGGCATTGGATTCATCTCAATCAAGTAATGAGGGAAGCTTCAGTTATTGATAGTAAGGTTAAGTAAAAAACCTCACTTGATTATGTGATCGATTGGTCACGAATATTGTAAGCATCTAAAGAAATGACGAATGATTAAAACTTGGGGATTGTACACCTCGTTAAAATTTTTTCCAAAGTCTCCCAATCTATCGGCAAAAACTAATGAACCTATTTATTTCTAAGCTCAACTTAACCGCTCCATGAATGGCGTCGTCATCACCCTTGTTCTAGGAGCTGCACTTTCTCATGCTCTCTGGAATTTGCTACTAAAGCAGACCGAAAGCAGACTCATGATGATGCTGTCTATGCACACGGTCACCGGCTTGCTGGGGTTGGTGCTCATTCCGTTTGTTGGACCAGTCGAGGAAGCCGCCTGGCCCATGCTCCTGATGTCTACTGTCGTTCATGGTGGTTACTATGTTTTTTTGACCTTTTCCTATCGAAACGTAGAACTTGGGCAAGCTTATCCCATCTTGAGGGGGACAGGACCAATTGTGGTTTTTTTAGCTTCCATGATTTTCTTGAATGAACCTGTCTCTGTGCTCCAGTTATTTGCTTTCTTTTTGATCGCTGGGGGAATCTTGAGCCTCAGCCTGCGTTCCTTCAACTATTTTCAAAAACAGCCTTCAACAATTTTTTATGCGCTCGGCACCGGAATTCTGATTGGTATTTACAGTGTGATCGACGGAATTGGGGTAAGAAATTCTGGGAATGTACTTGGTTATATCTGTTGGCTTTTCTTCCTGGAAATGTTGATGGTGCAAGCCTACGCCTTCTATCATTACAGGGGCGACACAATTCCCCGCTTGTTCAAGCTTGGATGGAGCGGTGTTTGGGCTGGTTTGCTGGCAGCCTATGCCTACGGATCTGTGCTTTGGGCCATGGAATCGGCTCCCATCATGCTGGTTGCTGCACTTCGAGAAACGAGTGTGGTGATGGCTTCAGTGCTTGGCATCCTGATCCTAAAAGAAAGCAAAGACCTTCTAAAAGTTCTGGCTGCCGTGCTGGTAACACTAGGGATTGTCCTCCTCAAAGCCTAGAACCAAAGAGAAACTTAGCTAGCTGATGAAAGATTTTTTGGAGCAAACTCTAAAATCTCTGGGGAAGTTGAACCTTGTAGCTGCTTGATCTCCTTCTCAACTTCACTCACGGCTTCACTACCGACATGAACCTCCAAAGAAAGCTCAAATTTCCTACTCGCTAAAGGCTCTAAGAGGACCACTCGACCATTTTCACGTTCGAAACGCTTCGGGTTTGGGAAATTGGATCCTGGTTCCAACCCTGTCACATATCCATTCTTCAGCGATGCTGTATTCTTCCAAAGCGAAAAACAGGGCATTTGTTCCAAAGAAAAACTCATCGAAGTCCCAAGATCTCCAGCCTTGTTACGCAACATCACCTGAGATTTTCCAGAAGAATCCCCCAACAATTCGTAGAAATATACTTGCTCTACATAACCGTTCGTGGGTCCACGGAATTCCGATAGCGTAGCTAAATCCTCCCGGGCTCGTTGATCTCTGGGAGCTGCTCGCTTTACAGGTGCAACCAACTGAGAACCTTCCTCTAAAAAAGGAGGTCCGTAGTTGCAGTGGTAGAGCATTTCGATTTCTTCGGGTGTCGTGTTCAGGTTGGTCACTTCATCCAGAATGGTCAGCTTGTTTGAACCGAGCTCGGTTGATATCTCCGTTGTTAGTCGCAGAGCTGGACCAAAAAGCATGGTTTCCTCAACAATCCCACGAATCCTCAGAATTGTTGGGGTGCCAACCTCCACCTGAACCTCAACAAACCGAGCCGGAATATTGGCAATCTTTCCATGTAGTGGCAGAAAGACCTCCGCTTTGTTTCCATTGTTATCAATGATCTCGTCATTTCCTGGGGCACCATTGCTACTCAGACCACAGCGTACAATCCACTCATTGAAACCTTTCAACCACCCTAGGCCACCACGATCGTTTAGCTCGATAAAAGCAGGATTTACAAGGTCCTTGACAGGCGAGTCCCAGCCGAGAGTCTTGCCCGAATATGATCCTCTCCAAATCCCCATCCCTCGAGTTGGGACCACGGCAAAAGAAAAATTCCCATTATTCACCTCGATCAAATCAATCCCCTGCTGAAGACCTCCCTGCAAGGTAGACTTCTTAATTCCCCAAGTTGATGTGGAGTTTGTGGAAAAATTCTGTTCATTCAACTCTAGTGAATCAATCCAAAGATGCTGATCCACATCTGTAATTACTTGGTGAAATGTTGAAGACATGAAAAAACTCAAATAATTGTTATGAATAAGGAACTTTCCAGAAAGGAGCCAAGATCTTAGTTAATTTGGAACACCCTTTATGAAATAGAGTATACTCAATCAATAAGCTTTCACCCAGACGGTTGTATCGTGAAAAACGGCACCTCCATTGGGGAAAGCTGCAACCGCTGAGGTTAGTGTGTTGACACCTTTTGCAGCTGGGAACGCCCGATTTGCCCACAGCCCTTCAATAACGACCAGGCCAGGCTGCACTTCCTCATTGGCTTCCAGGGCGATTTCGATCTCACCCCGCTCATTGCCTACTTTAATTTGCTCAGCGTTTTCTAATCCCTCCTGTTTCAGATCACTCGGATGCATCCAGGCTTTTGGGGACAGCAAGCGATCCTGAGAAAGGGACATCTCGTTAAAGGTCGAGTTCAGAAACCATCTTGCTGGAGGCGTGATCAGGCGATACGGCTTTTCATTGGATAGACGATCTCGCACTTCCCAATGATCCGGAAAAGTGGGCATCTCATGGTTTGCCTGACCCCAATATGTCCAATCCGCTTTGAAAT
>WTIF01000143.1 GCA_011522845.1 Deltaproteobacteria bacterium | reverse complement strand
AATCCTGAGTCACGTAAAGAACGGTTGAACCAAATCTTCGAAGCAAGCGTGGCAACTCTAAACGCATCTCAAACCGTAGCTTGGCGTCCACATTTCTCAATGGATCATCCAGGAGTACTGTCTTTGGGGCCGCAACCAAGGCTCTTGCTAGAGCCGTCCTTTGCTTTTGCCCGTTTGAAAGTGCTCTTGGTAAGTGTTCCAGAACGTGTTCAATTTTGAGAAGTTTTGCAATCGATAGAACTTGCTCGTCAATTTGGGAGCCACTTTTTCCTAAAGCTGTTAGAGGGCTTGCGATATTCTCTCGGGCAGAAAAGTGAGGAAAAAGCGCAAAGTTTTGGAACGCCATTCCAACGTCACGGTGCTCAGGAGCAACATCAGTCATATCGTGACCTTGGAGTAATACTTTGCCTTCCTCGGGCTCATAAACTCCAGCGATGACTCTCAATAAAACAGTTTTTCCACTTCCAGAGGGACCAAAAATTACAAGGGTCTCGCCCGCTTCAGCTTCAATGGAAACTTCATCAAGCACTACATCCGATTTGAACTTTTTAGTAACTCGATCTAATTGCAATGTCGTCATGATTAACCTTTTACCGCCCCCAGAGATAGACCCTCCACCAAGTATCTTTGAGCGTACAAGGCTAATAACAAAGTGGGAGTTACTGATAACACAATCCCTGCAGCGATCTGTCCGTACTGAATCCCTGAAGCAGTCACGAAGGCCAATGCTCCTACCGTTACGGGTTGCTTATCCGCAGAAGCCAAGACGAGAGCGAATACAAAATTGTTCCAGGCGAAGATGAAGGACAGTAATCCCGCAGCAGCAATTCCTGGACGAGCTAAGGGAATCGAAATCTTTAAAAATGTTTGTAACCAAGAATGACCGGCTAGCCTGTATGCGCTCTCAATATCTGGGCTAATATCCTCAAAATATCCACGTACAATCCAAAGAATTAGTGGTAACGAAATTAACTGATAGACCCAGATCAGTCCTGTGTAGGTATTGGATAAACCAATATCCTCGAAATACAGTGTTAGCGGTAGCAACACCAGCAACGGAGGGGCAAAACGAAAAGAGAGGATCGTGAATGCGATGTCTTCACCTAGTCTAAAGCGGTAGCGTGCAAATGCATAGGCTGCTGGAACTCCGAGAACAAGTGACAGCAAAACCGCTGATGACGATAAAAATACACTGTTCCAAAGATTTTCCATGAAAGCGATATCAAGATTACCCGCCTGTGTTTCAAGTCTTCCAGTGATCAGCGCTTGGTAGTTGATCAGCGTTGGTTCGAAGAAAATTGACGGAGGAATTCTCAGGATCTGTTCATTAGTCTGAAATGACATCAAGAAGATCCAGAATATCGGGAACATGAAAAAGAGGATCACAAGGCCCAAAAGGATGCCTCGGAAGACTCTCTGAGATGTAGAAAGTTGATTCATTTTCGACTCCTATCCATTTCCATGGGTTCGCTCTCTCAGGCGGAGCCAGTGTTTAATGAAAACATTTGAAAGTGCAAAGGTGATCGCCCACAAAACCATCAATAGGGCTGTCGAACGACCAACATTGGTGTACTGAAAGAATTCTAGGTAGGCTTGTACCTGAAAGACCATTAGTTGATCCCCAGGTCCCCCCTGAGTCATCGAATAGATAATATCAAACTGCTGAATGGATTCGAGTAATCGAAAGAGTGTTGCAGTCAATAGATATGGCATCAACATTGGCAAGGTGATGCGGAAGAAGATGAAGCTCTGTGGGACGCCATCCAATGCTGCAGCCTCAAATGGCTGTTTTGGCAGGGAACGTAAGCCAGCAAGCAAAAGAATCATTATGAATGGGGTGTAAACCCAAATATCCACCAACACAACGGTCAGTAACGCCGTAGAAGGGTCCGAAGCCCATTTAAAATCGCTAAACCCAAGCAAACTAACGAGATAACTTAGTATCCCAAAATTTGGATTGGTCATCAGTTTCCACATTAATGACGCTAGAGCTGGTGCAGTCATCAAAGGGAGAAGTAGAAGAACGGAGACAATGTTATTGAATTTACTGGGCTGTTGAAGCAGTACCGCTATACCAAGTCCAAGGAGTAGTTCTAGGCCAACAGTTAGGAAGGCATATACTAGAGAAATTTGAACAGTGTTCCAAAAAGCTGGGTCTGAAAGAAAATTGATGTAGTTATCAAACCAGATGAACCCCTTCAGGTATGGTAGGTTCAGCCTGAATCGCATCATTGAATAATAGACTGCAGTAAAAAATGGGATCAAAATCCCCATGCAGACCAATAGTGCTGGTAAGCTGAGCAGATAAGGTAGAATTTTTTTTCGCAAGCGCCCGCTTTTCGGAGCAACCAGCACTGAACTTGTCGAGGACATGTTTCCCTTCGACGAGGACCATTAGATTTAAAAATAGGTGCCCTGTTTCCAGAGCACCACTGAATCAATAGAAGCTATTAAGTAATAGGCTCCTTGTCGAATTAACCCAGACCTGCATCTCGCAACTGTCGATCAATGCTGGAAGCTAATTGATCCAGACCTTCATCGACCGGGACAGATTTGGCGACCATCTTTTGGAGAGTCTCTGCCCATTGTGTTGTAAGGTCAAAGAACAGCGGCTGAGCTGTGAAGTAGATTTTTGCTCCAGGAGCGGACAAATCGTGCTGGTTGAGATAACCAGGGTAAGACTCATTGATGCGGCTTCTGAACTCAGAATCATCCCAAACGGACTGACGCACAGGGTTCACGAAGTCCATCTTCCTCGCCCCGAACATTCCATGATCCGCTGAGGAAGCCCACTGAATGAAGTACCAGGCGGCATCTTTCTGCTTCGAGAAACTCGACATTGCCAAAGACCAAATCCATACATTTG
This sequence comes from Deltaproteobacteria bacterium, assembly GCA_011522845.1. Lineage (GTDB taxonomy): Bacteria > SAR324 > SAR324 > SAR324 > NAC60-12 > JCVI-SCAAA005. Next base: position 2,312 of record WTIF01000143.1, on the reverse strand, counting down.
GAGTTGGAGCAGAAGCATTTGGATTAGCAGCAAAGGGAGCATAACCAATATTACCAGCTTCCTTGTTGTCACCTCCATTCATGAAATATCCAAGAATATCAGCATCAAAGATCATGGCGGAAGCGCCAGCACCAAGGTCTGTTCCAACTTGATACCAGGTATGTGTTGACCAGTTTTTCGCTCCAGAATCCTGAATCATCTTGACCCAAAGCTCATGGAAATCTTTAGAAGCCTTAGTATTCATCGCCGCTTTCAGCTTGCCACCACTGACAGTAAAGTCTTTCTGGCCGTAGTTAGCGTAAGCGGATAGGAAACCCGGGTGAATGGTAGCCCAAGAACGTGAACCACGAACCCCAATTCCGTAAGGCCCACCTAGGTCTCTTTGAAGCTTCGCTGCCACGTTCACCATGTCTTCCATGTTCTTGGGCGGCTCAACACCAGCTGTTTTGAACATGTTGCGATTGTAGGCAACGTTGTTCAATTCATACCCCCAAGGCAAACACCATTGTTTGGCATCCGCTGAACCTAACTCGCCTCCAGGGACTCCATTCCAAGCAGTTGATGCTCTCAAGCCAGGAAGCATGTCTTCCCAGTTATAGTTTGGCGCTGTCTTGGATGAATCCTTGATCCAAGCATTCAGATCCTCAATCCAACCAGCTGGACCGTAGGTCCATGTCATGTAAGCACCTGTCATGAAGGCATCATACTCACTTGACCTGGATGAAAGAGCCGCTGTGACCTTGTCGAAATAAACGTCTTCTGGAAACACATCATATGTGATGTTCATACCTGTCAAACTTTTGAAATTATCCAGGTTTGCAATCATGGCATCAACATAGGGGTGCTTGTTCAAAAGAAGCTTTAAGCTTTTCCCTTGGTGGGCTTTCCAATTGAAATCCGCAGCCAATAGGTCTGTAGAAGCCTTGTTCAACATGAGATTTGCTGCGCCAAAGGCTACACCCAATTGTGCGGTCTTGGTCAACAATTCACGCCGACTCATTTTGCCAGCAGCGTAGGCTTCAAACAGGCTCTTTGCTTTGTCACTCATAATTAATCTCCGCAATTGGTTTTGGGACATAGGAATCCAAAGAATTCTCTGATTCTTTGGCGCAATGTGTGGACATCTCAATCCACACAAAGATTATTTAGACTTACTATATATTCAGTCTAAAATGTTTTTTGTTACCGTGTAGATTTTGGACTGCCTCATTGACAAGTCTTCCCATTTTTCAGCAACTTTCGGATCGGGCTCGATTAGCTCTGCCTCATTTGTCATTGCAGCTGCAGCCTCTTCAAAATTTGCGAACCAACCGGCCCCCACTGCTGCTGATATTCCTGCACCAAGAGCAGATGCTTCATTGGAAAGGCTTCTTTGGGCAGGGAGCTGAGTCGCATCAGCGATCATCTTCATCCAAAGCGAACTTTGGGCACCACCACCAATCACGTTTATCTTCCTGAGCTCAACACCCTCGTGGGACATCTTTTTCAGCGCACGTGCTGATTCCAGTGTCAGTGCTTCGAGGGAAGCTCGGTACAGATGTGCTTGCGTGTGATGAGTTCTCAGACCTAAAAATGCCCCAAATGCTTGAGGGTCCCAATGAGGATCCATGCATCCAGAAAGATGAGTTTGAACAAGGACACCTTCAGAGCCTATATCAACTTTAGATGCCTCAGCTTCTAGTCTGGCAAAGGTCTCCGGTGTGCGTTCACCACTGCCGAGGCACTCAAGAAACCAGTTAACAAAGAAGGCTCCAGCTCGTTGAACAGCTTCCAAAAAATAACCCTGGCCTGTCGGGGAGATTAACGTCCGCCAAAAATTACTCAAGCGCAGATCTTCAGACGAAGCCCCTGCGATGATAGCTGTTCCTAAATTCAAGTAGGCCCGCCCTCCTGCAATCGCATTGACTCCAAGGCCTGCACATTGCCCATCTCCACCCCCACCAAAAATTTTCAATTTTTGTGGAAGATTGAACTCTTCGGCGATTTCTTTGGAGATGCTGCCTAATTCGTCCCCAGGGCATAACGCCTCAGGAAACTGATTCGTTTTGACCCCTACCTGATCGAGTAGAGTGCTTGACCAACGTTTCTGCTCAATATCAAAGGCCGCAAAAGGATCAGCGCTTGTCCATGAGGTTTTTGCAGTGCCAGTTAAGCGATAAACAAGATAGCCTTGAACGTCGAGGATTCGATGGGTTTTGGCAAGGATTTGAGGCTTGTGTTTGTTTAACCAACGTAGTCGATAGAGTACAGGCGCTGTGTCTACAGGTTTGCCAGTTATCTGATGGATTGTCTCACTTCCTAATATCTCCTTG
>WTIF01000075.1 GCA_011522845.1 Deltaproteobacteria bacterium | reverse complement strand
AGGAGAATGTTTCTGAAGCGGTTTGGAACTCACTTCGTGAGTTAGTGACTTTAAAGTTACAAAAAATGATAAATACTGTCAACATAAAATTAATATTTTTATGAAATAAATTTTTAAAATACTGTTATTACTAATATTAAATATAGAAAATGATTAATTTTTAATAAAAATATTATAAATTTTCAGATTCGGCTAATCTAAAACTTCTCTTCAAAAATCATTTCTTCTCTTGCCGTAAAACAAGTCCGACCCTAGGATTCTAGATCGAACATCAGAGTAAGTGATTCCTTGTCTCTGACGTTACTATTTACTTCCTCCGAGTACGGTATGACCTCCATTGATGGGTTTGAGATTTTAGCATCCTCACCGCTGTTTTTTTGGATGATGGCAGGACTAGCGGTGTTGGCGGTGACCGTCTCCAAGTCTGGATTTGGGGGTGCTTTGGGATCCCTAAGTTTACCGCTGCTCCTTTTCGTTTTGCCGCCCAAGATTGCGCTGGGTGTTCTACTACCTTTGTTTTTAATTACAGATGTATGGGTGGTGTACATTTGGCGTTGCATGTTGGATCGTCGAATTCTGATGATCATGTGCGGCTTTGGACTTCTCGGGCAGTTGCTCGGTTGGATACTTTTTGATTACCTGAGTGACCGCCTGCTGACGTTGCTGATTGGACTAATTGCCATGATCACAGCGCTGAACTATGGCTGGCGTCGGATACGACCGGGTAAGCGTACTTCTGCAGAGATTGCTGCTCTGGTCGCACAAAGAATCTGGCAACGAGGGTTTGTTTGGTGTGGACTATCAGGGGTGTCTAGTTTTGTATCGCTTTCTGGTGGGATTCCTGCCCAGGTCTTTCTGTTACCCCATGGCCTAGTTCGGCAGGCATTTGTTGGTACGTTGAGTGTCTACTTCTTTGTCATCAATATCGCCAAGATCCCTTTCTACATGGAAATTGGTATCTTCACAGAAGAGACGATGCAAATCTCTCTGTGGCTGGCACTAGTTATTCCAGTTGGTGTGCTTATTGGCAGGTGGCTGAATCAAAACATGAGTGACCGAATCTTTTACGATATCAGTCATCTTGTTCTATTGGGAATGGGCGGCAGGCTACTTTTCAGCGTATTGTGATTGTTCAGATCCTTTAGGGACGACGTTTGAAACCCTCATCTTCCCAGGTAAGAAAGCGCGTCCCAATCACTTCTGCAGTATCATTCACGACAACAAAGGCATCTGGATCTGTCTCGAAGAGGTGTTGCTTGAGACGCCCAAGTTCTAATAAATTGATCACCGTGTAAACAACTCGTTTCGGAGTGTGGGAATGAGATCCCTCAGCTAAAAAGTAGGTGGCCCCTCTATCAATCTTCCGGATGGCCTGGTGCACAACCTCTTCCGGATGTTCTGTGATGATGAAGACAGATTTTCGTTGTGAGAACCCTGTTAGTACGCGCTGCATGACCCAGGAAAATACAAACATGTAAATTCCGGTATAGAGCGCGATGTCCAAATTGTAGAGCACTGCATTGGCACTCAGGATCGTCAGGTTAATTGCATTGAAGGTTGTGCCAATCGGAATTGCGAAGCGCTTTTTCAGCACCGTGCCGAGAATGTCCATTCCTCCGATGGATCCACCAAGCCGTAAATAGAGTCCAGCCCCAATTCCACTAAGTACTCCAGCAAGAATGGCTGCCGTTAGTGGATCTTTTGTTTCAAGGGGAATATGCACCCACTCTAGGGCTAGCGAGTAGATCAACATGCCACAGAGACTCTGCACAATGTAGCGTAGAGCGAATTCTCGGAAGCCAACAAAGAAGATGGGAATGTTGATCAAGGCATAAAGAACTCCGAGAGAGACACTGTCGGTAAGAGAATAAATCAGCAGTGCCAAACCAGTCGCTCCACCAGCAAAGTAATTCTGTGGAACTAGGATTGCGTTTACCACAGTACCAAAAATAGCACAGCCCACGACCATCATCAGCAGTGTGTACCAGAAACGCCAGGAGCGGAGGTCGTCAAGCAACTCTTGAATCTGTTCCTTCATTTTTGTTTTGTGGGCAAAGTGTTGTTGAGAAGAGATCGAGTTTCCCATTCTTAGCTTTATGAATCAGCATCATGAATGGATATGGGGCAGGAGAGAAACAGTTGAACTCAGTGGGAGGATTCCTCGATTTGTATAGCCAATGCAATTCTCTAGGCGCATCAAATTATTTTTGTGGAGAAAGCGATGATTGCCAAAACTTCAGCTTGTCTGCTGGGTATTCTGCTTTGTTTGCTCTGTGGAGGATTTATCCAGTCAGCGTGGGCCTATAGTACCGAGGACCTGAAACGTCTGAAAGCAACAGGCAGTTGCCCTCGGTGTGACCTCAGTGCAGCGACTTTGGACGAGTTGCAACTGTTTCGCTCGAATCTTTCTGGAGCCAATCTTTCTGGAGCGAATCTTTCCAGAACCAATCTCATTGCGGCAGATCTGAGTCGAGCAGACTTGTCTGGGGCAATTTTATCTGGAGCGAACCTCTCTGGGGCAGACTTGTCTTCAGCAAATCTGAGTACGGCTGAACTGCTGGAAACCGAACTGACACTTGTTGATTTCTCAGGAGCAAAGTTAGAACGCGCCAGCCTGGAGAAAGCCAACCTGCTCAAAGCAAAACTTCCCAATGCTGATCTCAGTTGGGTTAGTTTTCGGGGAGCCAATCTGACGCTGGCGGATTTTTATAAGTCAGATCTTTGGCAAGCTGATCTGTGGGGTGCGACTCTATGGGGTGCCACGTTCTGGAATGCTGATCTGCGAACTGCCAAGCTCCGTGGTTCTAACTTGGATGGGGCTAACTTTGAGGGTGCTAAGCTTAGTATCGATCTGGCGGAAGGAACGATTCTCTGCGATACGATTCTACCAGACGGCCATATCATCCGGAGTGGATGCTAGTTTGTTTTCTGGATAGGGAATTACCAGTCGAAGTCATCGGTACTTTTAGCCTTTTTCTCACGAACTTGATTGACGATTGGAGGTAATGAAAGGATGTATTCGGCGATAGCCTCCAGATCTTCATCGGGTAACTCCTGGTAATGCTCAATTGCCATTCCCATCAAATTACCGAGAAAATCTCCATTAGGTACCATCCCTGTCTGCAGGGCATATACTAGATCATCCTGGTTCCAACCTCCAATTCCCGTCTCTTTGTCAGGTGTGATGTTTGGTGTCAATTTTCCCTCAGGACCCTCCTTGGCGCCGGCATAAGCCAGATCAGATCGAAGAACTCCCAATTGATTCCGTGGCGTATGACATTCTGCACAGTGCGCGACAGCTTCCGTCAGATAGCGACCACGGTTCCAAGATGCAGAACGACTCGGATCGGGTGTGATGGGCTTTGCATCATGGAAGAGAACATTCCAGAACCAGGCATTCAGACGTAGATTGAAGGGGAATTGCAGTTCGTGGGGCTGATTGTTTTGCTGGATGGGAGGCAGGCTGAAGAGATAGTCTTTGAGATGCAATAAATCCTCTTCGCTCATCTTGGAGAATGCAGGGTAGGGAAAACTCGGGAAGTAATGCTGACCTTCTGGCCCTATCCCCTCCCGCATAGCACGAACGAAGTCTTCATCACTCCAAGAGCCAATTCCCGTGGTTGGATCTGGAGTGATGTTGTTGGCATAGAAAACCCCAAATGGGGTGGGAAGTGGTCGTCCTCCAGCTAGAAGTGGACCTCCATTCTCCACATCAGTGTGGCAGCCACAGCCACCAGCTGCATGAAAAATCTGCTCTCCAGCAATCGGGTTGGGAGTGCGAGCCTGGGCACAGGTGAAAAGCAGCAGACAAATCAGGCAACTCAGGCCAAATAGCCTGTGCTTCAATTGGAGGCGCGATAGTTGTCGTGGCAGTTCTTGCAAGTTCCCCCAACGACTCCAACGGCTCTACCGATCGCTTTCATGTCTCCGGATTGGGACACAGCCACCAGTTCACCGCTGGCATCTACCAGTTGTTGGGCAGCTTTTTCAAAGCCTGACGGATCTGTCCAGATGCTCTCCAAGGCATCCGTATCGCCAAAGTCAGATCCTTCTGGAAACATAGCGGGAATGATCTTCGCTGCGTTCTGGATCGCAGTTGCATGATCGGTAATGTGTCCTTTGTAGTCTCCCAAGCCAGCACGGACAATTCTTGAAATTGCTCCGATGTGTCCCCGCATGGAGGTGTAGACTGCCTTCCGATATTTGATGATATTATCAGTGTTATCTGCCCAGGAAACAGAGGGGATGAGAAGTCCTCCAAGTATAATTGCAATCAATAGGTGCTTGGGTTGAAACATGGAATTTGACTCGATTAGAGTTGGTTTAAAGTAGTGCTTGTCGACTTGTCCAAAAGCCAGGGCGTAGAGTTCTGCAGAGGTTGCGACTCCAGTATCCGAAGGCATACCTTAGCATTGATTGAATGGGCGCAATCCACCTAACCATGGTGCTGGTTACTGACAATAAATCAAGGACTCTCTGTGGAGTTTCTTTGCAGCCTAAAGAAAATCATGGTGACTTACTTTCTTGATTGTCAACATCATTCCTACCATTTTTATTTACTTAGTCGCTTACCAAATTTTTCATCCTAGCATCAGATTATCCAGCAGATATTAACAATTTTATTAACTGTAAAAGGAGAATAAGTTGACAGCAATTGTGAATGTCGAAGATCTGAGAAAGTACGCAAAGCGTAGATTGCCCAAAATATTTTTTGACTATATTGATGGAGCTGCGTTTTCAGACACTACGGCACTGCGTAATCATGAGGATTTTGACAATTGGTGCCTAATTCAGAGAGTTCTAGCATTAAAGGGTATGCCAGACTTGAGTTGTGAGTTTCTTGGAACTAGGCACACACTTCCTATCATGCTCGGACCGGTTGGCTTCCTAGGACTTTATCGTGGTCGGGGAGAAATTCTTTGCGCAGAAGCCGCCAAGGAAAAAGGTATTCCTTTGTGCCTTTCAACCTTTTCTATTGCCAGTTTAGGGACTCTGCAGAGAGAGGTTGGAGGCACACTCCAATTCCAACTCTACATGGATTGCCAGCGATCTTTTGTCGAAAAGTTAGTGGAATCAGCTGAAGATGCAGAAGTTGAGACTCTATTTTACACCGCTGATACCGCAGTAACGTCTGTACGTGAAAGAGATGTCCGTAATGGATTTCGGGCTGTTAGGCGCCTTAACCCAACACTAATATTTTCAATGATGCAGCGCCCACTTTGGTGCTGGGATATGTGGCAATCCGGAATTCCAAGTGTAGAGGCGTTGGCCAACTACCCTGAATTTGGTAAAGGCATCCTAGAGCAGGCGTCCAATCTTTCTGGTAGGCTTGATTCTTCAATTATCTGGGAGGATATGAAGTGGCTCCGCAAGGTTTGGAAAAAACGACTGGTGATAAAAGGTATACTTAATTCAGATGATGCAATTAAGGCCATAGATCACGGAGCAGATGCGATTGTTGTATCGAATCATGGTGGCCGACAATTAGATTTTGCAAATTCGACGATCTCCATCTTGCCAGAAATTCGTAAGGCAGTTGGTAAAGATTATTGTGTGATGATTGATGGTGGATTCCGCCGTGGTTCCGAGGTGGTAATTGCTCTAGCCTTGGGCGCTAGTGGAGTGCTGTTGGGTCGAGCTTATGCGTTTGGACTTGCCGCAGACGGAAGGTCGGGTGTTGAAAAAGCAATTGAGATATTTGCCAAAGAAATTTCAATCACAATGAAGTTGATGGGTGTGCCTAGTGTTGATGAGCTAAAGCAGTTTGGGGATAGCTACATTCGTCAAAAATAAAAAGGCATAACCGAAAAAGTATGGTTAAACTGGAAGTTTCTGCAAATATCTTGAAAAAAATGGATTCACAAAGTTTCTGAGCCAATCTCTTTATCGAAAAGCCTCTATCTGATCCAGATCCACCAGAAATTTTTCATTTTCCGCCGGTGTACCAATCGACACACGGAGGAAAGAGTCGAAACCTGGCTGAAGCCAAGGCTTAACGATTGTACCTAGTTTAAGGAGTTCTTCTGCAAATTTTATTGAAGAGTGATCGATATTGATGAATAGGAAATTCCCGAGAGATTCTCCGACTTGGTAACCACGAGATCGGAGTTCTTTAGCAAGACGCTCGCGTTGTAGGATTGTTTGTTGAACACTGTGGAGCATGTAATCCTCGTGATCCAAGGCGGCTTTCGCAGCTATCTGGGCTAATTGATTGGTATTGAAGGGAGTGCGTGTTCGGTCCAGTGCTTGGCAAAGTTCTGTTGAACTACATATGCCAAAGCCGATACGGAGCCCCGCAAGACCCCAACTCTTAGAAAATGTTCTAAGTACTACCCAATGTCCTGGAATCAGTTCCGTGAGGTCGAGACCACTGGTGTAGTTTCCATGAACTGCGTATTCGTGATATGCTTCGTCAAGTACCAGCATAGTCTCTGGATGCTTGGCTGCAAACAATTGTCTCAGTTGTTCAGGGTTTAGCCAACTTCCACTAGGGTTCATCGGATTGGCAAAAATGAGTAATTTGGCTGGTTGTGCAGCCCTCTCGATAAGTTTGGTTAGATCAATCCGGAGATTGTCATTTATCGCCAGTCTTTCGACAGAACCTCCCATCAACTTGGTATAATCTTCATGCAGCGGGAAGGAAGGATAGAGAGTAACAACTCGATCGCCTGGATTGACAACACTTCGACAGATAATCGAAATTAATTCTTCTGAACCGTTGCCAAAAATTATTCGTTTTTCAGAGACATTTAAGCGTCGAGCAATTGCCTTGCGCAGCAGAAGAGCCTCACTGTCGGGATAAAGATACAGTTCTGAACTAGTTTGGGAGAGACATTCTAAAACCTGTGGTGCTGGGCCAGTTGGATTCTCATTTGAGGATAGTTTTGCAACTGCAGTTATTCCATAACGTGATTTTACCTCGTTCAGCCCAAGCCCCGTGTTGTATGGGGGTATTTCCATTAGTTCGGGGCGCAAAATCTTTTCAAGTGGTTTCATTGAAATCTATTTTGTTCAGGGATTTTTATTGCTGAAGATATGCTTATCTATTTGATTGTTCTTCTGCAAGGAGACTTTTAAGTGAAAGGTTTCACCATTGACCTATCAGGAAAAAATGCAATTGTTACGGGAGCTAGTCGAGGACTTGGCCAGGCAATCGCAATTGGCTTAGCGGAGGCGGGTGCAACAGTAGTAATCACCTCCCGTTCCTTGAAAGCACTTGAGGAAACACAATCTCGGATCTCCGATTTCGGAGGCGAGTTTCGACAAATAGAGTTAGATGTTCGTGACGTACCCGCAATGAGGAATAGACTTCAGACAGTTGCTCAGCAGGTCGGAGAAATAGACATCCTCGTCAATAATGCAGGCTACGAACAAGTGTGTCCCTCCTATGAACTGACTGAGGAAACCTGGGACACTATCATGGAAACCAATCTCAAGGGAGCCTTTTTTGCTGCCCAAGTTGCTGCTCACAGTATGGTACGTTCCAGCAGAGGTGGTGCCATTGTTAATGTATGTTCCCTGACATCATATGTTGGTGTGCCAACGGCAGTGCCTTACGGTTCTTCCAAGTCGGGACTATTGGGCATGACACGTGCGCTCTCAACGGAATGGGCAAGTGAGCAAATTCGAGTCAATGCGATTGCGCCAGGTTACTTCCGGACGGAGTTGACGGAGGCCTTTTATCGTGAACAGGCTTGGCAAGAAGCTATGCTGCAGAAAATCCCGCTGAATAGCTTTGGCAATGCCAACGACCTTAAAGGTGCGGTTGTCTTCCTTGTTAGTGATGCCGCAAAGTATATCACCGGCCAATGTTTGGCAATCGATGGAGGCTATCTCGCGTCCATTTGAAGGCTGTCTCCATCATCCTACAACAACATCTTGGATTGAACTGCCAGTGCATGACTCTAGCCCAAATTTCTTACTTTGAATAAAGTTCCTGCAGTCTCTGCTTCAAACGTCTGTTTACAGTTTGGTGACGTACATGCCGTTAAGAACGTCTGTTTTGAACTGGAGGAGGGCCGTTTTCTCACAGTTTTGGGCCCCTCGGGCTCTGGAAAAACAACTTTACTCAGGCTGATCGCCGGTTTTCAGCAACCAGATCAGGGCGAAATTTTTATCAAGGGACAAACTGTTAGGGAATTAGCTCCCAACAAACGCTCGATTGGGATGGTATTCCAACGCCTTGCGTTATTCCCACACATGACTGCAGCAGAAAATGTAGCGTTTCCGTTGAAAATGCGCAGGTTTAACGCCCGTACGATCTCTGACCGGGTGAAAGAATACCTGCACCTTGTGCGTTTGGAGGGGCTTGGTAGTCGTAGAATCAATGAACTTTCAGGAGGGCAGCAGCAGCGTGTGGCGATTGCTCGAGCCTTGGTTTTTGAACCAGACTTACTCCTTTTGGACGAACCACTAGCGGCCTTGGATCGCAAGTTACGTGAAGAAATGCAATTAGAGTTTCGGAGAATTCAGAAGGAACTCGGTGTCACCACGATAAATGTTACCCATGATCAGCGAGAAGCACTGGTGGTTTCTGATCAGATCATTGTGATGAATCATGGAGAAATCCAGCAGAATGCTACCCCCTTGGAAGTTTACCGTTCTCCATCAAATCCTTTTGTAGCTAATTTTGTAGGGGTAACTAACCTATTCCATGGGACGCTAGAGTCACTAGAGGGACAGCAGGTAGCAATCAGAGTCAGCCAGCAGACACTGCTTGGTACTTCAAAGAGTGAGAACTCGGCGCCGACCCAGGGAGCTTCAGTGCAGGCTGCTATCCGTGCAGAACAGATTCGACTGTTTCGTGGAAAATCAGAAAACAGAGAATGTGAAGCTTATTTTGAGGGTCGAGTAACGGATGTTATTTTTGAGGGAGAACGGATTCTCTATGAACTTTCGGTGGCAGTGTTATCTGATGCGCTCATCAGGATCATTCACCATGACCAGCAAGACTTCTCAACATTCGAAGTAGGAGAGATGGTCTTTGTTGGATGGCAGAGCCGCGACATGCATGTCTTTGTCGTGGATTGATTAACTTGGCAATAGCCAAGTCTTAACCAGAATCAGGAGTTGAGTATGACTTTCGACAAGCAGATCAAACGGAGAGATTTACTGAAGACCTCAGCCATGCTGGGAATTGCTGGTGCAGTTGGGTCTGTAGCACCATCTTTACTGAAAGCGGAACCTGCCAAGCCCAAAGAGATTATTGTCCGAGCTTGGGGTGGTCCCTGGGTAGAAGCACTGAAGGCTGGAGTTTCAGATCCATTTACGACCAAGACAGGTATTAAAGTACGACATGATTTGACTGAGGATAATGAAATACAACCAAAGGTTTGGGCTGCTGTTGCTCAAAAGCGAACTCCCCCAATTCATATCAATTGGGACACAACGACCAATGCTACTAAGTCGGCACTTCGTGGAGTGTGTGAGGATCTTTCCGACCTACCCAATCTGAAAGGAACTACTGATTTGGCAAAGCCTGTGGGCGTAGATGGCTATCCGATCGTCAATACTTACGGGTATGTGTATGTGTTAGCATACCGGCCGAGTGCCTTTCCAAGTGGACCACCAGCATCCTATCACGATCTGCTTGACCCTAAATTTAAAGGTCGACTAGCGTTTTACAACGATGGGATTGGATTCCACTTTCCAGCACAGGTCGCTGGCGGTGGTAAATTAGCTGGTATCCCAGATAATATGCAACCCTGCTGGGATTTTGTGTCTAAAATCAAAGCTCAAGAACCATTACTTGGAGAAGATCCTGATTTTGTGACGTGGTTCCAGAATGGAGAAATTGACGCAGCATGTACGATTTCAACAAACGCACTAGGAGCCAAAAGAAATGGAGTAGATATCGCTTGGACGATTCCAAAGGAGGGCGCCAAGTTTGATACAGATGGGCTGTGGATTCCTAAAGGGCACTCTGAAGGAGATTTGTACTGGTCCAGAGAATACATCAACCACGCTCTAAGTAAGGAATCTCAGCAGATTTGGCTAGATGGTTTAGGATTACCCGGAGTCATCCCTGGATTGCGACCGCCACCAGGATTAGCTGGAGATCCTTCCTATCCAACTAAACCGGCTGACTTTGATCGGCTGATCCGTATCTCAGGCAAGATCCAGGTAGAAAACGAGAGCGAGTGGTTCTCGAAGTTCAAGGCGATTATGCAGGGGTGATTCTGAAAAGTTTAGCCACTGGGCTTTAGGTTTGAAGTTCCAGTGGTCTCATAGATCGATCGAAAACTAATGAGACGTAATCTATCTTGTTATCCGTTGACTTGGCACTTGATGGATATCCTAGAAGCTGCTTTCGGTAAAATTTGGCCCAAAAGGGGAGGCTTCTGGGGTCCTTATCTAATGTTGAGTCCTGCAATTTTGTTAGTTGGTCTGCTTGTTCTAGGGCTTGCTTATATTGGTGACACTTCTTTAAGAACTCTTGACACGAGCACCTTCCTTTTCTCGGAGGAGTGGTCACTGGCAAACTACGAGCGCGCATTGACAGAGCCATTCATTCGATCTGTCATTTGGCGAAGTATTCTTGGTGCAACTATCGTTACCATGATTACATTGCTACTGGCCTTCCCCTATACCTACATTATGGTAAGAACTCGTAGTGCATTTCTACGAAAATTCTTACTAATTGCTCTGTTTTTGCCTTTTTTCATTGGACAAGTAGTACGCGCTTATGGATGGCTGATTATTCTGGGCAAACAAGGGATAGTGAACGATATACTAGGGTTGGTTGGTATTGAACCACTACGCATGCTTTTCAACTATCCTTCGGTTCTTTTCGGGCTTGTACAGTACATGTTTCCATTTGCCGTATTGATGTTGGCTCCAGCACTAACCGCAATTCCTGAAGAAATTGAAGCTGCTGCTGAATCTCTTGGAGCGTCCTGGCAGGAAACAATGCTTTATGTGATACTTCCCATGGCTAAGTCCGGTCTAATTGGTGCGGGTTTGGTGGTCTTGACTCTCTCTCTGACAGATTTTGCGATGCCAGCTATTCTTGGTGGAGGAACTCAGGATTTTGTGGCGAACGCAATCTATGACCAGTTTTTCCGGACGTCGGATCAGGGATTTGGTTCCAGTCTGGCCGTGTTATTGATCGTAATTGGTTCACTCTTAGTTTGGATTATTTTTATGTTGGTTGGTGCAGGGACACTAGCCTTGGGCGCAAAAGATAAATGAACCAGCCAGTTTCCCGGAAACTATTTTTCTGGATACTAGTCGTCATCTCGATCATTACTCTCTCTGCCCCAACACTTGTTGTGCTTGGAGCTTCCCTGACTTCTGGAAATATTATTGTTTTCCCTCCGGATGGGTTGTCCTTGAAGTGGTACAAAGCTCTCGTGGAAAAGCAGGAATTGCAGGATGCGTTTATACGTTCAATCTGGGTGGCCATAATTTGTGTGTTTATCTCTTTGCCTGCGGGGACCTTGGCGGGGATTGCCCTAGTAAAGTATCGATTACGCAAGGGCGCTTTGATTCAGACCTATCTTCTGTTACCTTTCACAATCCCACTGATTGGATCGGGAATCGGATTGATGTTGGTCTTTGGTGAAGTCGGTATTCTTGGGAGCCTTTGGCCGGTTGGCGTAGCTACCGCTGTGATCAACCTCCCTTTCATGATTTGGGCGGTTTCCTCAAGTGCTACAGGCCTAGATCCTGATCTGGAACTTGCTGCTCAAAGTTGCGGTGCTGGTCCTGTTCAAACTTTTTTCTATGTGACCTTGCCGTCAGTGATGCCGGGAATCATCACAGGCTCTCTGCTGATGTTCATTTTATCCCTGAACGAATTCCTCGTCAGCCTATTGCTTGTAGATGCTCGAATTGTCACGCTCCCCGTACAAGTCTACAATTCTATCCGTTCGATTATTACACCAGACCTAGCGGCTGTCTCGGTTGTTTTTATTGCAGTAGCGATGTTGGCTATTGCCATACTGGACAAAATGGTTGGTTTAGAAATCTTTCTTAAATCGAAGTGACCGTCACCAAAACTTACTCAAAAAGGCACTGCATCATGTCAACGGTATCCTTTCACGAAACTAGTAAGCTGACAGCCGCAGATTATAAAGCTTTGCTAAAGCGTTCAGAGGCTGATCTCTCAAGCTTTGTGGAGAAGGTGAAGCCCATCATCGAGGCGGTGCGTTTAGAAGGAGATGACGCTCTCGTCCGCTTCGGTCAGCAATTAGACGGCTCTGCACTCCTTAGTAAGGAAACTCTGAAGGTGAGTGAAGCGGAGTTCGCTGCTGCATTTGAAGAAGTCGAAGAGGTAGTCATTGAGGCGATTCGCTATGGTATCACCAATATCAGAACTTTCCATGAGGAGCAGAAGCCAGAAACTATGTGGATGAAGGAAATTCGTCCAGGTGCCTATGCTGGAGATCGACTCACTCCAATTCGTTCTGTGGCAATCTATGTACCTCGTGGAAAGGGAGCTTTTCCATCAGTGACGATGATGACCACAGTACCAGGTGTAGTAGCTGAGGTGCCAAAATTGGCGATCTTCACGCCTCCGTTGCCGAATGGATCTGTAGATGCAGCAACTTTGGTGGCAGCAAGTATTGCTGGTGTTGATACGGTCTACAAGTGCGGAGGGGCACAAGCTGTTGCTGCTGCTGCGTTTGGTACTGAGACTGTAGAACGTGCGCTTAAGATTGTTGGTCCAGGTAGTCCTTGGGTCGTGGCAGCTAAACGATCACTATCTGATATTATTGATCCTGGATTACCAGCTGGGCCGTCTGAAGCAATTATTTTTGCCGATGATAGTGTTTGCGGTGGGCTTGCCGCGCTTGATCTGCTGATTGAAGCGGAACATGGCCCAGATAGTTCAGCTTACTTAGTTACACATTCTCGTCGTGTCGCTGAAGAAGCAATGGCGACTTTGCCGGATCACTGGGCCAGGATGACTGCACAGCGGGTAGAATTTTCTAAAACCGTGCTGACGGGAGACTACGGTGGAATTTTGCTGACATCGTCGGTCGAGGAAAGCTACCAGTTCATCAATGACTATGCTCCAGAACACTTAGAACTTTTATCTACAGAGCCGTTCACCCACTTGGGCCATATCACAGAGGCAGCAGAAATCTTGATGGGGCCTCATACCCCAGTCTGCATTGGTAATTTCTCACTAGGACCCAACGCTGTTTTACCAACAAGTCAGGGGGCCAAAACCTATGGACCGCTATCTGTTCACGACTTTATGAAGCGAAGTTCGATAGGATACGTTACTCCTCCTGCCTATCCAGAACTCGCTAAAAGAGCCAAAGTCTTGGCTCACTATGAGGGGTTCTCCTCCCATGAGAATGCGGTTTCTCCGATACGTGAAAAGTATCTCTAGGGGTCAGAAGTGCTTAGGGTTAGTGCGCTGGGGTAGGCTGCTTTTGATCTTCAGCGGAACTTGTCTGATCTTCCGCAATTTTCACAAGTAGTTCTTCCATCCAAGGTGTTTTCGTCAAGAGTTCTTGTGCTTCTGGGTTTAACAATAGATTGATTTTCCTTCGATCGTGTTCCCGCCGATCCTGATTACGCCGATCTGTTAGGCGCCGGTCTGTTAATTCCACCAGTTCTTCTCTTTGACGGCGTTCTCGTGCTACCTCACCTGAGCCAGATCTTCGGTCATGGTGTCTTCTTTCATCAGATCGACGTTCATTTGCCCTGCGATCACTCTTTCTGCGGTCCATAACCTTTGGGGGGAATAACGGATTCATCGTCTACCTTTTTGGGATAAAGAGAGAATCTTCTGCTTGAAGGATCAGAGTTTGATTGACTCACCAATGTAGTGAGTCGAGTCTGCGGTGAAACAAGGCCCTTCAATGACTCAGTTTGAGAAAATTTAATGGTAAAAGTTAATGTGACAGATTTTCTACTAGTAACTGAAACAAGAATCCAGCCATCTCCCACTTTCGTGATGATATTGGTTCAATTAGAGAGGACGAAGAACGGCAATGAGTAGGGGAAAACCTCAGAAAACAGTTGAATTTGTCAAGAAGGAAGAAAACCTGCAGTTGTGTAGAGGACAAATCAAATCAATCCTCTTCAGAACAATGATTTTGGAGAAGAAAATTTTTGGAACCCATTGCCAGAGTCGACCCATGATTTTTGGATTGTTGGCCCTACTCATCATCCTCTTCACCAGTCCACTACATGCTGCAGAAGAGGCTTTGTTTGTTCGCGATGCAAATCTTTTGAAGGCCAAGAGTCTACGTTGTTTGTTCACTCGACAGGTGACTACCAACTGGACTTCCTGGGAAACAACTTGGTCAAAAGAAGCCACCATCGAAAACATGGAGTATATCTTTGCAGCCATTCCGCAAAAAGGAAGCAAGGCCCGGCTGATCAAGAGAGTTCCAGGCGAACCAAGTGGAATTCAGGAAGTCTTTATCATCCGTACTTTGGAAGCACTAAATTTTCTGGAAGTCAATCCAGAGAGACCCATCCATACGACTGCGGTGATGGTGATGCGAGAAAATCGGGAGGCAGGAACCTTTGTCGCCACAACCTCACAGCACACAATTACTAAAGACGGTGCAGTTGTCCCTACGCAGAGCTACGGACGCTGTGAGGTGATGGCGTTCAACGAAGAGAATCGGGCAAGCTGAACGGAACTCGTCTTCTCTATGGTTTGAACCAAAAACTGTAACGCTTCTTAGGGTTTTTTTGGAACCCTTGAATGATCAGGAATTTTTGCAATTTGTGGATTGTAAAGTTGGCAATTGTGTTGAATTAAGGTAGGTCAACATAATCTCTTTTTTTGCTGAATGATCCACTGAATATTTCTGAAATTCTCCGATGTCCCTCACTCCTGATGATCCTCGTCTGCTTACCCCAGGCCCTCTGACAACTTCCCACGAAACCAAAGCAGCAATGCTGCACGACTGGGGTTCAAGAGATGCTGTGTTTTTGGAAGCGAACGCTCGTGTGCGCCAGAAGCTCCTAGAAATTGCTGGCGCGACTTCTACTCATGTTTGTGTCCCACTACAGGGTAGCGGCACCTTTGCGGTAGAGGCTGCGCTGGGAACCTTGATTCCTCGATCTGGCAAGGCCTTGGTACTGGTAAATGGAGCCTATGGTCAGCGCATGACCAAGATGCTTGGCTATATGCAGAGGGCTTTTTTGGTGCAGGAGTCTTCGGAAGATTCACCACCTGATCTAGAGACTCTGCAGCAGACACTCGAAAATGATCCTTTGATCACCCATGTGCTAGCGGTTCATTGTGAGACGACCTCTGGAATCCTCAATCCAGTGGAGCAGATTGCTGAGATCGTTGCCCAGCACAAACGCTCTCTGATCATTGATGCGATGAGTGCCTTTGGCGCCATTCCTCTGGATGCGGAGCAGGTACAGTTTGATGCCGTGATGGCCTCTTCGAACAAGTGTTTAGAGGGTGTCCCGGGGATGGGCTATGCGATTATCCGTAGAGAAAAACTAGAACAAAGCAAAGGCAACGCACACTCGCTGAGCTTGGATTTGTACGATCAATGGCAGGCTATGGAAGCTAGTTCCCAGTGGCGCTTTACCCCACCGACGCATGTTTTGATTGCTTTTGATAAAGCGATCGAACAATTTGAGAAAGAAGGTGGTGTAGCAGGGCGCAACGCGCGCTATTCGGAGAATTGCCGAACGCTTATTTCCGGAATGGCAGATCTAGGTTTTGAACCTCTGTTGCCTCCCGAGCGACAAGCACCAATCATCGTCACCTTTCAGATGCCTGCTGATCCGGCCTTTGATTTCCAAACGTTTTATGATTTAGTCAAGGAACGTGGATACATCTTATATCCCGGAAAACTGACCGTTGCTCCAAGTTTCCGGGTGGGCTGCATTGGTCATCTCCAGCCGATAGATATGCAGGCTGCAGTAGATGCGATGAAAGCGGTTCTAGTAGAAATGGGTGTTGCTAGTGGCAAGCCTGCTTAAAGTGTTCAACTCGTAAGAATGATTCCAATGAATTCACCACTAACTGTAAACGGTAGAGAATACTCCTGGCCCCAGCAACCGCTCGTGGCTGTCTGTATTGATGGGTCCCAACCGGAGTACATCGAAGAAGCGATCGCAGGGGGCCACATGCCCTTCACCCAAAAAATGCTGGAATCCGGTACGGACTTGCGTGGACAGAGTGTCGTCCCCAGCTTTACAAATCCGAATAATCTCTCGATTGTCACAGGGGTCCCACCAAGGGTGCATGGGATTTCTGGAAACTTCTTTCTGGATCCTGAATCCGGCCAGGAAGTGATGATGAATGACCCGAAGTTTCTGCGTACAGGAACACTTTTTCAGGCATTTCACGAGGCAGGAGCCAAGATCGCGATTGTGACAGCAAAGGATAAGCTGCGCCGATTACTGGGTCATGGATTGGACTACACTTCTGGAAGAGCGATCTGTTTCTCCTCGGAAAAAGCGAATGAGACAACGCTTGCTGAGAATGGTATCGAGAACGCTCAGAGTATGGTAGGTCGGCCGATTCCCAGCGTCTATTCAGCAGAATTGTCCGAGTTTATTTTTGATGCAGGGGTCAAGCTGATGCACTCTTTTCGGCCCGACCTGATGTACCTCTCCACCACTGATTACATTCAGCACAAGCATGCACCTGGAACACCAGTAGCTAATCAGTTTTACGCGATGATGGATCGTTACTGGGAAGAACTCCATGCACAGGGGGCCGCCTTGGCGCTGACTGCTGACCACGGCATGAATGCCAAGTTCAATCAGGCAGGTGAACCGGATGTGCTTTACCTACAATCCCTGTTTGATGAGTGGCTTGGTGCGGAACAAGCCCGAGTAATCCTGCCAATCACGGATCCGTACGTGGTTCATCATGGAGCCTTGGGATCCTTTGCTACAGTGTATCTGTCTGATGTGGCAAAAGCCGAGGAACTGGCTGGGCGCTTAGCCGAAGTCGAAGGAATTGAAGCTGCGTATACGAATACAGAAGGATGTATGGCCTTTGATTTGCCGAATGATCGCCTTGGTGATCTGATTGTTGTTTCCACCACGAACAAGGTCTTGGGAACAACACCGGAACGTCATGATCTGAGCCAACTCAAGGAGCCCCTCCGTTCACATGGTGGTGTTTGTGATCGTCAAGTCCCGCTTGTTTTTAGCCAGCAAGTGGAAGCAACAGGGGCTTTGCTGCATAATTATGATCTCTTCGACCTTGCCCTGAATCACGCATCCTAGCTCAGAAACATTTCATGCCCGCAGTACAACGCAATGAGACGATGCGCATCGGTGGCCAGAAGGTCACGGGAGACGCTGGATCGTTGGAAGTTTTCAATCCTTATAACAATGAGATCGTGGGTACCGTTCCCCGTGCTTCTCGGGGACAGGTTCAGCAGGCCCTGCAGATTGCCAAGGACTTCAAACCCAGGCTGACTCGTTACGAGCGTCAGCAAATCCTGACCAAGACGGCGGATCTGTTGGTGAGCAGGCGAGATGAAATTTCAGACCTGATCACGGCAGAGGCTGGACTCTCAAAAAAGGACTCTCTGTATGAAGTGGGACGTGCCTTCGATGTCTTCAGTCTCGCTGGCCAACTCTGCATCCTTGATGACGGTCAGATCTTTTCCTGCGACCTAACACCCCATGGGCAGAAGCGAAAAATTTTCACCCAGCGAGAACCGCTGCAGGGTGTGATCAGCGCGATTACCCCTTTCAACCATCCGCTGAACATGGTGGCCCACAAGATTGCGCCCAGCATTGCCACTAACAATCGGATGGTCTGCAAACCGACAGAACTGACCCCCATGACGGCTTTGTTACTGGCCGATGTTCTCTATGAAGCGGGCCTTCCTCCGGAGATGTTTCAGGTGGTCACTGGGCGACCTGAGGATATTGGTGACGAGATGATCTGCAACCCACTCATTGATCTGGTCACGTTTACCGGTAGCGTACGAGTTGGGAAGATGATTGCTGAGAAGGCCGGCTACCGCCGAACCGTACTGGAACTGGGTGGTAACTCCCCTCTGATCGTGATGGAAGATGCGGACTTAGACCGTGCAGCGACCTTGGCGGTTGCGGGAGCGACAAAAAATTCAGGACAGCGTTGTACGGCAGTCAAGCGCATTCTCGTGATTGCTTCGATTGCCGATGACTTTGTGAGGCTGGTAAACGAGGAAGCCAAGAAGCTCAAGTACGGTGACCCGATGGATCCACAGACGGACGTTGGAACGGTGATCAATGAGCAATCAGCTATTTTGTTTCAGCGTCGAGTGGAAGATGCAGTGGCTGCAGGTGCCAAGTTGTTGCATGGGAACAATCGCCAAGGAGCAGTATTCCCTCCCACGGTTGTCGATCATGTCCCCTGGGACTGTGAGTTGGTAATGCAAGAGACCTTTGGGCCTGCGATTCCTATCATCCGGATTCAGGACGTTGACGAAGCGATTCGGATAGCCAATGGGACGGCTTTTGGTCTTTCATCAGGGGTCTGTACAAATCGATTGGATTACATCACTCGCTTCATTGCTGAACTCAATCATGGAACCGTTAATATTTGGGAGGTCCCCGGCTATCGCATTGAAATGTCACCATTCGGAGGTATCAAGGACTCCGGATTGGGCTATAAGGAAGGGGTGATTGAGGCGATGAAAAGCTACACGAATTTGAAGACTTTTTCGATGCCTTGGGTCATGTAGGAATGCACTGTAATCGGTTCACTGTTGATCATTTTTTCAAAGGCTTGAGGAAGTATGGATATCCGAGATCGAATCGATACTGAGTCTCGTGGACCACTAGATGAGATGCTTGCGGAGACTCCTGGAGGTTTCAATGCCATCAAGGAGATTCGTGAAAGAAGAAAGAAACTGGAAGAACAACAGCAAAAATGGGCTAAGGACCAG
>WTIF01000368.1:4040-18856 GCA_011522845.1 Deltaproteobacteria bacterium | reverse complement strand
ACTCACAATTACGTTGTTCCAAAAAATCCTAGCTGCCTCAACAAATTCATTGTCTTCTAACTTTTCAAAAATTTCCTTCTGAGATGCATTTGGGATTTCTTGGAATAACTGAGGTAGGAACGGCGTCTGCTGAGTAAATGAAGCTTGGAAACTATAAAACTCCTTCAGAACAGTATCAGCGTCTATTTGGAGCAGAGGCTTTGCACAACGAAAAAACTCTGCCAACAAGAGTTCTGTCTCTGGTGTCAAGGATTCCCCCCTCTTCAATTCCCTGACAAGAAATGGATGCTCTTTCAAGCCGAGTATAATCCAAGAAGACCAGCCTTGGGGATGCTGCTGAGTTAGCAATTCCTGCCACTGACAATAGGTTCTGTAAAGAGATTTTTCTGAACGGAGCTGAGACTGATACCAAGTCTGATAGTCGGCTTGAAGCTTTTGAATCTGGCCATTGCTAACATGATCCCATGCCACTAAATATCTTTGTTCCACCACCTCCAGAATTATTTTAAATTTTTGAGCAATCTCGTTTTTGGACCAAGTAGGCTCAAGGGGCAAAATGTTGGTTGCATTCAGGGCATTCACTATGGGAGGGAGCAATTGAAGTAGTTGTTCCTCCAACAATTTGAGGGTAGTTCGATCGATTTGTGCAGATTGGTTCTGGTTTCGAATTAATAACTCCCGCCAATCAAACATGTGTTTCTACTTCAGGAAAAATCCTTTGGAACTGCTGAAGACCTGCAAGAATTCCATCCATTGATTGAGGAACCCGCAACATTTCTAAAGTTGTTTCTGGATGAAATCGTAGAGGGGAATTTGGCTCACTCAGCCATTCTACCAACGCATCATGTTTCATTTTTGTGGTGGGAAGTAATTGTAATCTTAGTTTGTTTTGCTTGTACTCAATTGCTGGCACACCAAAACGCTGACCCCAACAGCGTACTTGTGCTTCCTTGAATAAGTTGATGACTGATTCAGGAATGGCCCCAAAACGGTTTTCAATACCCGCCCTAAGTTCCCACAATTGATCTATCTCCTGAATCGAAGACAAATGTTTATAGAGTGCCAGTCGCTGACTAGTACTTTTGATATAGCTTTCAGGGATTTTTTCCTCCAAAAAGCCAATCTGCACTTTCATTTCCTCAAGCGAAACGAGGGCTGCTTGCTCAATTCTTCTCACCGCGCGATCAATCATCTGTGTATAGAGTTCAAGCCCAACGCTAGCAATATGGCCAGATTGTTCTGATCCAAGTAA
The DNA here is from genome assembly GCA_011522845.1 of Deltaproteobacteria bacterium. Taxonomy (GTDB): domain Bacteria; phylum SAR324; class SAR324; order SAR324; family NAC60-12; genus JCVI-SCAAA005. The sequence continues at coordinate 17,604 of WTIF01000368.1, read as the reverse complement.
ATTTCCAGCCCCTCTAAGTTCCAAATCTCTCGAAGCCACCTTGAAACCAGCTCCCAAATCATTGAGTTCCTGCAGAACCTTCAATCTCTCTTGGGCCACGTTGGATAGTATTTTCTCCTGCGGAACAAGTAGATATGCATAAGCTTGCACATTGCTGCGCCCTACTCTTCCCCGTAGCTGATAAAGTTGGGACAGCCCAAATTGATCCGCATTATTGATGATGATTGTATTGGCTCTTGGAATATCAAGACCCGACTCAATAATTGTCGTAGCAACCAACACATCGTATTGCCCGTCCATAAAATCGAGCATCAAACGTTCCAGTTGACTCTCTCCCATTTGTCCGTGACCAACGCCAATACGAACATTGGGTAGGATATCCTTTAGGTAATTTCCATACTGAAAGATTGACTCGACTCGGTTATGGACAACATAAACCTGGCCACCTCGACGAATCTCCCTGCTGACAGCCTCCTGAATAATATAGTCGTTGGATTTCAGCAGTCTGGTACGCACGGCCATTCGATCAGCTGGAGCTGAATTGATGATGCTCAGATCTCGGATACCTGTCAGAGACATATGAAGCGTTCTGGGGATTGGTGTAGCAGACATGGTCAGCACATCCACCTCAGCCCTAAACTGCTTGATTCTCTCCTTGTGCTTAACCCCAAAACGTTGTTCCTCATCCACAACTAACAATCCCAAATCTTTGAACTCAACATCCTTTGAAAGTAGTCGATGGGTCCCAATTAAAATATCTACCGTACCCTCCCGAAGTCCCCGCAGTACCTCTTTCTGTTCACCAAGACTTCGAAATCGGCTAATCACCTCAACTCTAGCGGCTGAAGATTCGAATCTTTTTGAGAAAGAGACATGATGTTGTTGGGCTAAAATTGTCGTCGGGACTAATATGGCCACTTGCTTTCCAGCAGAAACCGCTTTGAAAGCAGCCCTCATCGCAACTTCGGTCTTGCCAAATCCAACATCTCCACAGATCAGACGATCCATTGGCATTTCAGATTCCATATCTGACTTCACATGTCCAATGACTTCATTCTGATCAGGAGTTTCTTCATAGGGGAAGCTCAATTCAAATTCTTGCATTTCAGAGTCGTCTTTTGGAAAAGAGAACCCTTTTCTAGCCTTACGAGCCGCGTAGATTTCGGTTAATTCCTCTGCAATGTCTTCTACAGCTTTCGCAACCTTGCTGCGCGTCTTAGTCCATGCTTTATCTCCAAGCTTGTTTAGTTTTGGTGACTGACCATCTGCGTTGACGTACTTCTGAACCAGATGAAATTTCTGGACAGGGACATACACTTTCTCATTTCGGGCATATTCCAAGACCATGAAATCAGAATCAGAAGTACCTACTGGTATTTTCGTCAAACCCATGTACCGTCCAATCCCATAATCTAGATGCACTACATGATCACCCTCATTCAGATCCTCCAGAGAATTACCAACCGCTTGAATCTGCGCTCGATTTAGACGTCTCCTCCGATTCTTCTCACCAAAGATTTCCTCTTCCGTCAACAAGGCAAAGGCAGGTTGACCAGACTCATCTATCCAGCGGAATCCTCCAGAAAGGGGTCCAACAAATATTGGTAACGCACCTCGGTGATTTACTTGCTCATTGTTTGATTCCATCCATTGAAGCCAAGGGAACGTCGTTGAGTTCAGCTCCCCATCGGGCACCATAGCTTCAATTCCAAGATCACCAAGAAGCTGGCGAAAATGATCTGCCGCTGTTTGTGTTTTGGCGGTCAAAAAAATCGGAGAACCTTGAGAACGCCACTCCTGGAGTAAATTGATTACGTGACCCACTGCGGACACTGCACCAGCCTTTTCAAAGCCTTGGCGCAAACCTCGATTATCAATTGTATTGAACAAGGTTGACGGACCAACAAAAGACTCATTGTCTTCACTCTTACGCTGCTGAAAACACTGTAGTCGAACACGCCGGTCCATTTCTGCCTCAAACTGTCGATGATCCAGGTACATTGTGTCTGGAGGTACTGTTAGGTTGCCCTGCTGCACACTCATCTCATATTCCATGAAAACTTCATCATAGAAGTGTTTCGCTCTGTCAGCCGTTTTGGATGCTTCGTCCAGAACGATATACGCGTCTTTCGGCAGGTAGTCCAACAACGTATCTAAACCTTCATAGAACAAAGGAATTAACGATTCCATGCCAGGGAAGAACTCCGCATCCTGCAGTCGTTTGCGCATGTGTTGCCGCAGGCTCTCTGCAACTTGATCACGGTATTTGGTTAGCTGTTGTCGAGCAAACTGCCTATGCCTCTCACTGTAAAGAACTTCTCTCACTGGCAGAATGTTCACAGACTCTAGCTCAGCCGTGTCCGTGAGTTGGGTATCAATCTGAAAATGTTGAATCGTGTAAAGGCGATCCTTTCTCCAACCAAGTCGTAGAGGCTTTTCAAATGCTGCTAAGAAGAGATCGATCATCTCTCCATGAGTACTAAACTCCCCTGTTTCTTCAACCCGATCCACCTGAACATATCCTAACTCAGGCAGATCACGCAGCAGACTCTCCATTGAGACCAAGTCACCTACTTCAAGCAGCCGCCTAGCTTTCATGAACTCTTCTCTAGGCATCAACTTCTGCATAAGTGCCTGAGGCGTTGTGATCAAACAACGAACTTCCTCTGATAATAGAGCCTCAAGAGTCGATAGCCTTCTCCCAACAAGTTCCCCGTGTGGTGAAAAGTTGTCATAAGGCAGGGTGTCCCACTGAGGGAACAGTCGAATACCTTCCTGCCCCAGAAACCACTCTAAATCTTCCTGAAGTTGTTCAGCTTTTTCATAAGATTCAGTGATGATGACCACCATCGAGGAAAGTTGTCGGATCACTTCGGCCAGCAACATGGTTTTGGAGGTGCCACGAAGGCCATACCAACTGGTGCATCGGCTTTCACGGATCAACTGTCGAACGGCTTTTTGCGGAGAAGAATTCATGCAGGGAAAAGTTCCTCAAATTGGTGGCGTTTCCAAAGATAAGGGGCATCCACGATGGTCCCAGGTTTTTCAGCGTTTTCTAAAAGGTTCAGGCAATCCATCAGAATCTGCAATTGTTGGCTTCGATTTGCAACCTCCCCAAGTGCGTGACCAAAGGGATAACGTAGGTGATAGCATCTCGGTAGAAATAGTCGTTCCGTAATACTACGCATAATCGTTATACTGACGGTTGAGATTCCTGCTGCCTCTAGATGTCTTTGAACCAGACCGACCGTCTGGTTACAAAGTCCTCAAGCGGGCACAAGAAGCGCCAAATCTGTGTGTTCATCTCGTAATCGATCGGCCAGTTCTTTTGCGGTCTGGTGAAGTAATGTTGGTAGGTGAGGACCAGTGATGTGTCCCATTAAAGAGTAGTGGTTGCTGGAAAGAGCACCAATTTTTCCAAAATTTCTTAATTCACGAAGTCGCTCCAAAGGAAAAATGAGGTTCCAATCTTTTTCAGCATCCGCATGATCGTAGTAATTATGAGTGATCTGCCATTTATTTGGATCAGATTCTAAAGGAATCGTACGGAAGGTGGGATCCCCATTGGGGTCACTCATATCGAAAGGGAGATCTGTGTTGAGATGAAGCCCCCCTGAAGTGATCAAGCATATCTGAGATTCCTCTACTGGCTTTTGAAGCGGCGTCCAGGGCCCAGTAGCGAATTCGAACTCTCTATGATTTTTTGACCAGAGTTCACGGACTGTTACGCTCTTGAATAACTGAAGCGAAAGGAAAGACAAAATCTGTGCGATCACTCGAAAATTAGGATAGTAATTAGTAGTAGCAGCGAAGACGGAGATAGGCAGAATTGATTCTATCTTCAGGTTCCAAATGGAACCCAGCATTCGTTGGGGGGAACTGTTCTTTAAAGAAATTGTGTTGGCGACCTCTGTTGTTTAAATCACAAGTGACAGTTACGAAACGCTCCGTTTCGCCTTGTTTACAACTCAAAGTCTTTCCTTCCAGCAGTAATTCACTTGTGATCGTAGTCCAGAAATCACCAATTTCACATACCCAGTCGCCCTGTTTCCAGATAGTGCCAGCTTCCTGAACAGCAAAGACTTCATGCGATAGCCCATAACCTTCCGCATAGACTACCACATCCCATTTGAAGAAATCTGCTTTCAAGACATTAGCCATGGAAAGCAGAAGTAAGCACAGACTAATTCCCCTTTTCCAAAACATTGAAGCAACTCTTTACTAAAGAATCCCATTCCCCCGGGAACAGTAAAGTTTTCAAAAGTGCCAAGTCTGATTGACCAATGCTATGCACTTGATTGTGAATTGATCTGGCACCCTTCTGATAACCATGTGCACCCTCATTAGCTCCACGGTTGGTATCGCCTTGGCTGACTCCCGAAGATTTATCCCATTCGAGTACTCTCTCACGAAAGATAATTTGAATTCCAATTAAGCGTTCACTTGGATCGACCCACACAAATGCGTGGATATCAGGGTCATCACACGCAAAGCTTATTTTGCGTACACCTTTCTCCCACTCCTCGGTCTTATTGCTTTTAATTAGATACAATTCCCGCATGATGGACTTACTTGATGGAGGCTGGCCCTTGCGACTCAGCCCAGGCTTCGACAGACTATTTGGAGATTCGTGATAGATGGTTCATCCTCAGGATGTGCAAAGTACATCTCACAACTAAATTACTTTCTTCCAGAAAAAGCCAGAGCCATGGGAATATTGCGCAATGAATTCAGTTGGTCGAAGAGTCGAAATGAGATGCTTCAAAGTTGTCCAAGGCGTTACTGGTTTCATTATTATGGTTCTTGGGGAGGATGGGACTGGCAGTCTGATTCCAGAACCAGAGAAATCTACGTTTTAAAACAGCTTCATAATCGATTTGCCTGGATAGGTGTTAAGGTTCACAAAGTTCTTGAGGAACTTTTGCATCAACTTAAGAAATCAAAATCACTTCCAAGCTATCAGAGTGTCGCAGAAAATCTTCAAAATCGGTTGCGCCAGGACTACAGAGACTCAAGAGATGCGAAGTATCGGCTTCGGCCAAAACGATTTATGGGGCTGGTTGAGCACGAATACCAACTGCCCGTCAATGATGAGGAGTGGCGTGCCTTAGCCACTCAAGCGAAAACCTGTGTGGAGAACTTTTATCACCTCCCCCTGCTCAATCAATTGAAAAATCTAGACTCTTCCGAATGGTTAGAACTGGAGGAGTTGAACTCTTTTCAAATTGATGGATGCAAAATTTGGGTTTCCCTGGATGCCTGCTATCGAAGTGATGATCAAATCGTGCTACTGGACTGGAAAACTGGCAAATCGGATGAAGCAGACCATTCACTTCAGATGGGTATATATGCGATGTACGCATCAGAGAAATGGGGAATCCAACCCGACCAAATCCTTCTCAAGGAAGTCTTTCTCGCAACTGGGAAAACAAGGGAATACGACAGTAAATCTCTAGATCTCGATGGTGTCCAAAGCTATGTCAAAGAGTCCATTCAACAAATGCAAACCTTGCTGAGTAGACCAGAACAAAATCACGCCGAAGAGACTAATTTCAGCTTTACGGAGGACACCACCCAGTGTGCCCAGTGTAATTTTCGCAAGTTGTGTCCTAAATGGCATTCTGGTGATTCAAGATAATCGGAACTCGTCGACAGGATACTTCTTCAGGGAAACCGCTTGCAAGAGTATTGAGTTTCGTTAATTTTATCTGTTTTTCCAAATATAATTTTTTCAAAGTTTTCATCTATGGAAGAACAACCAGTTCTGATTGTCGGCGCTGGAATTGCGGGCCTCTGCTGTGCGATCCATTTGCACAAAGCTGGCCGGAAGGTTCGAATATTTGAGGCTTCTGATGGGATTGGTGGACGCGTCCGAACCGATAAAGTGGATGGTTTTTTGTTAGATCGTGGCTTCCAAGTATTCCTGACTGAATATTCTGAAGCTCGCAGAATGTTGAGGTACCGAGGGCTCCAACTGAAGGCTTTTTACCCAGGAGCCTTGGTGAGATGGTGTAGTGATTTTCATCTGATGGCTGATCCTTTTCGAAAGCCTCATCATCTTCCATGGACCCTCCGATCAAAGCTCAGTTCAATTGGTGATGGTCTACAGTTGATGCGTTGGCGCAGCCAGCTTTCATCGATGAGCTTACATGAGATCTTCTCAAAGCCAGAAATTCAAACTCGTGAGTACCTTGAAAAAGCCGGTTTCTCAAAAAAATTCATAGATGCCTTCCTGAGGCCTTTTTTTGCCGGTGTATTTTTGGATCCGAAGCTGGAAACATCGAGTCGGATGCTTGAATTCACCTATAAAACCTTTGCATCCGGGCGGGTGACTCTTCCTGCTCAGGGCATGCAAGCCGTACCAGATCAGTTGGCTCGGGACTTACCTAAAGGTACGATTGAACTTGAGAATCCGGTTCAGAAAATTGAAGGCCAAAGCGTAACTCTTGAAAGCGGGGAGGTAGTCGAAGGTTCTGCTGTAGTGATTGCTTCATCTGCTGCTGAAGCATATCGACTGATGGGACGCACAAGCCCTCCAGAATTTCAATCGACATATTGCCTGTATTTTGAGGCTAATGAAGTTCCCCACACCGAGCATCCTATTCTGATGCTAAATGGTGATGGAGTCGGCCCAATTAATCACTTGGTGGTGAACAGCCGTGTAAGCAGAAGTTATGCGCCAGACGGCAAGGACTTGGTATCTGTTTCTGTCCTTCAGCGTTATGAAAATCAGCAAGAATTGGAGAAAGCAGTTCGCGATCAGTTGTTGGACTGGTTTGGAAAAACAACTGAAAACTGGCGACTGATCCGTTGCTACGATCTACCTCAAGCCCTTCCTCAACAAAGACCCCCTGCGTTGCAATTCCCTGAAAAAACCGTCAAAGTCAATGATCAGTTATTCATTTGCGGAGATCACCGTGAACATTCATCCCTGCAGGGTGCTATGCGATCAGGTCGTCGTGCGGCCACTGCTCTACTAAGTGACCTGTAATTTCCGATCCACCTTAACCAAACCATGACCGAAACAACTGAAGTTACGGGACCTCCCAAGAAAAAGCATAGCTTAGTGACTGCACTCCTGATGATGGGCTTGGGCGGGTTTTTGGTTTTTAACTATATTTTTAGCGATATGTTTCCCAGCGAAGAAGAAAAGCAAGCTCGAGCTGCTGCTGCTCAAGCCGTTATTGATGAGGGTCAGGCCTATCTGAAAGAGAATGCCGCCAAATCCGAGACCACCGTTACTGCCAGCGGCCTTCAATACCAGATTATTGAAGAGGGCACCGGAGCCCAGCCCCAATTGCAAGACAGAGTAGTCGTCAATTACATTGGCCGATTGGTAAACGGTCAAGTATTTGACAGTTCCTACGCCCGTGGTGAGCCCCTCAACATCCCGGTAAACCGTGTAATTCCAGGTTGGACTGAGGCTTTGCAGATGATGAGCGTCGGTTCTAAATGGCAGTTAGTGATCCCATCTAATCTAGGATATGGAGCCAATGGAGCTGGTGATTTAATTCCCCCTCACTCCACTTTGATCTTCGATGTAGAGTTGGTTTCCATCGACAACTGAACGCACTTTCTCAGATTTTCTGCCATAACATGATTCCTCGCCTTGCACAGGTGGAACCAGCACAAGGTCGTTATTTGGCGTTTCTGGAAACTCTCGGCCGACAAGGGTTTCAAGGAGAGATTCGCTCAGACTACGGCACCCGCTTGGTTCAGTCCACTGACAATAGTATCTACCAGATCCTACCCCAGGCAGCAGTATTTCCGATCAACAAGTCAGATCTGAAAATTCTGCTAAAACTAGCCGCACATGAGAAATATCGGGATATCCGCTTTGCTCCTCGAGGGGGTGGAACGGGGACAAACGGGCAGTCATTGACTGATGGAATCATTATCGATTGTTCTCGCCACATGAACGACATCAGGGAGTTGAACCTGGAACAGGGATGGGTCAAAGTGGGCCCCGGCGTTGTACTCGATCAGTTGAACGATTTTCTTCGGCCCCACGGAGTTTTCTTTGCGCCAAATCTTTCGCCCAGTAGTCGAGCGACCCTGGGCGGCATGATCAATACAGACGCCTGTGGCAAAGGTTCTCGAGTCTATGGACGAACAAGTGATCACCTGCTTGAACTGTCCTGTCTTCTATCTAATGGAGAGGAGTTACATTCCGTTCCTCTCAATCCAAAAGAATTGACTGACTGGAAGGAAGCTTCTGGCAGAACTGGGGATGTTTATCGTGTTGTGGATGAAATCGTCTGCCGACAAGCGGAGCTGATCGAAGAGGTTTTCCCTAAGATGAGCCGGTTCATGACAGGCTACAATTTGGCTCGTGTCTACAGCAATGACCAGCGCCCTGTCTTTAATCTAAATTATTTGCTTGCTGGATCCGAAGGGACTCTGGCCGTAGTCCATGAAGCTAAGCTCAGATTAACACCTCTACCTGCCTTTCAGGAATTAATTGTTGTCAAATACGAGAGTTTTGACGATGCATTGCGAGCTGCAGGAATCCTTGTCCAATCTGATCCCACAGCAATTGAAACCGTTGATGAAAAAATCTTGGGCCTTGCCCGGGAGGATGAGATCTACCATAAGGTTAAAGATTTTGTAGCCGATGAAGGATCTCGCCCAACCCGTACAATCAACCTGGTTGAATTCTCAGGCAATGAAAAATCAGAAGTAAGCGCAAAAGTTGATCAACTAGCGAAAATAATCAGCGAAAGAAAAGAAATATCCGGGGAAGCTACAGGCTTTTACCGAACTAACATCCCCGAAGAAATCAGAGATCTTTGGAATCTAAGAAAAAAAGGGGTGGGACTTCTGGGTAATACCAAAGGACGACGCAAACCCATTCCTTTTGTTGAAGATACTGCAGTCCCTCCAGAAAACTTGGCTGCTTACATTCGTGAATTCCGTGACTTGCTGGAAAGCTTTGGGCTTGAATACGCCATGTTTGGTCACGTGGATGTAGGCTGTTTACATGTGAGGCCTGCGCTGGATCTAAAGACGACCGAAGATGAAGAAATTGTTCGTAAAATTTCTGATGGGGTCTGTCGATTAGTCCGCAAATACGGCGGTGTGATGTGGGCGGAGCATGGCAGGGGATTCCGTACCGAATATACAGAAGAGCATTTTGGTTCCGAACTCTATCAGGAGTTGCGCAGAATCAAACAAGTATTTGATCCATTCAATCAATTAAATCCTGGTAAGATCGTCACGCCTCTTGAATCAAAGGAACAAACAGTCTCTGTGGAAGCACCGCTTCGAGGCCATCGAGATCGTCAAATCCATTCCAATTGGCAGGATGAATTTGCAGTTACCATCAGCTGCAACGGCAATGGGGCCTGTTTCCACTATGATCCAAACCACGTAATGTGCCCCTCATCCAAGGTTACTCGTGATCGGATTCACTCTCCTAAGGGCCGGGCAGGCATCATGAGGGAATGGCTACGACAGTTGAGCATGGCTGGAGCCCCTGATGAGGTCAGATCCTCGGGAGGGTGGGCTGCAAAATTATTAAATTCCGCCAAGAAGCATAGAGAATACGACTATTCTCATGAAGTCTTCGAAGCAATGTCAGGATGTCTTGCCTGTAAAGCATGTGCTTCTCAGTGTCCAGTGCATGTGGATGTTCCGGAGTTTCGTTCTAAATTTTTGCACGAATACTACGGTAGATACCTGCGACCATTGCGAGATTACCTCGTTGGGACTACGGAATGGAGTGGGCAAATTCTCTCCAAGATTCCTCGGTTTGGAAATGCTTTGTTGGGTAACGCTCTGTCGACAAAAGCATTGAAACAACTGGTGGGGCTCATTGATGCTCCAGCCCTGAGCACTCCCAACCTTACTCATCAACTTACGAAAGTGGGAGGGTTGCTCACCATTAAAGAACTTAGCAAATTACCCTATGACCAAAAGCAAAGCTCTGTGATCCTCCTACAAGACGCTTTTACCTCCTTCTACGAAGCGCCACTTGTCATTCATTTTGTAAAATTACTTCAAAAATTAGGCTTTCGGGTCTGTGTAGCTCCATTTCGTCCAAATGGTAAACCACTACATATCAAGGGATTGCTCAGCTGGTTTGATCCGTTGGTTCGAAAGAATTCCGAATGGCTCCACACACTAGCCACTTTAGGAATTCCAATCGTTGGGATTGAACCAAGCATGGTCTTAACTTACCGAGACGAATACCCCAAGTCATTGGGAGTGAAGCAGTTACCAGTTGAAATACTGCTGCCTCAAGAATGGTTAGTACAGCAGACTGATCAATTGCGTTCAAACCGGATTTCAGAACCACTCCGGAGTTACCGTTTACTTGGGCATTGCTCAGAGAAGACTCTTGCTCTTCAGTCCCAACAACAATGGCAAAACGTATTCAAGGCTTTTGGTCTCGAACTGAAACTTGAGGCAACAGGATGCTGCGGGATGGCGGGCACTTATGGCCACGAGAAGGAACACTACGAAGAATCAAGAGGTATTTTCAAAATGAGTTGGCAACACCACATGCCCAACGAATTGACTCAACAGGCCACCGTTCTTGCGACCGGATATTCATGTCGTTCTCAAGTGAAGCGTTTTGCTGGCTTCCGTCCGATGCATCCTCTACAGGCGCTTCTGCAAGAAATCACCGAAAACAACTCTGCAACCAACACCAAACTTACCAAAACAATTGTAGGCAATGCCTAAAAACAAAAAGGGGTCGAAGTTACTTTGAGTATCTCCGACCCCTTCTTCGGCTCACCATCAATCATGGGTCCGTTTTGGGTAAGGTTGACATTTCCTTAACGTCTCCAACTCTGCCAATAACCTCCCTTTTCTAGGAGCTGATTTTTCTCCCTGACTGAGTTCTTGAAAAAGTTGTTGCCGAAGATTTCGGACTCCGCTAAGGACTTTTAGTGTCTTCCTTTCCATAACCCCTCCTATGTGGCTAAGGTGAAAAAGACAAAAACAATCTAGAATATATAGGCTTTTTTATAACTTCAAGAATCTTTCAACAGATCAACCAGCTCAAATTGACAGCCAACATCCCTTGAGATATTCTTAGTTCATTAACAACCTATCTAAACAGGTGATCCATGTTCAAATTCAAGGATCTTTCAAATACTGAAGATGAGTTATTCCGTCCTGAAAATTATCAACTGAGCGTCAAAGACTTTTTTGCAAAACGCCGCACTGCAAAACGAGTTTACTTGTTTGATCTTCGAGGTGCAGGCGATTATGAAATTTCCCATTTGCCTGGTGCGCATAATCTTCCCATTGAGCACTTCGAGAATTCAATCTATCAAATGCCTTTCACTGGAGACATTTTACTTTACGGTGGAGGGCAAGGAGAAACACTAACAGCAGCTGAAATTCTCTACGACAATGGCTTTGACACGTTTTATTATGTAGACCGATTCTTAGATCTTTATGAACAAGTGGATGAGTCATTTTTCACCATTAGCCCTGAGGCCTTGAAAAAAATACAAGCTCAGCATGAGGACGCTTCAAATGGATGGCTCCTAGCTGTTGAACCAAAATCACCGACTAAGGGTGTCTACACACTTCGACCTCTAAAAGATGACGATACTGAGCAAATGCAACGTTTCCAGAAGGAAGGAATTGTCTTCTGGATGGATTTCTCATTACTACCATTTCTAGAAGGCACCGAAATCCAAATTGATGAAGACACAGGGGAGATCGAAGTAGTTAATGAAGGACTTGGTATCGGGAAACTTCGAGGAAATTTTGAAGATCGAGTGCGTCAAGTTTTAGATGAGCAGGTCAATCCTATGGTTGCTTCCCATGGAGGTGTCGTCAGTCTAAGCAGAATTGAAAATGGAGAGGTATTCTTGCGATTTGGAGGAGGCTGCCAAGGATGTGGAATGGTGGACGTAACTCTTAAACAGGGTGTAGAAGTAATGATGAAAGAGAGTGTACCAGATATCGTTGCCATCCATGATGCAACTGACCATGATAGTGGATCAAACCCCTATTATCGCTGAATCGAACCGAGCAATAATGCAGGAAGAAGACGAATTTTATGGGATGATTCATCAAGCCCGAGATGAGTTTCTTGGAAAGCATGAATTCCAAGATTCAACCTGGCAATGGGCCCGGGAATTGGACGATGAAGGCTTTTTCCTGTTTTGCTACCTGATGCATGATTACGATGAGAAACTGCTGAGCAAAAATTCCTACCAAGAGACAGTTTACACTCTGAATCTTCTGCGCCACCGTCTCCTACCCATGGATCTCATTAATCAAGGGATCAGCCTGATGGATCAGTTTCAGATTCTCTTTAATTTATATGAAAGGCTAAAGCGAGAAAACATGCACTGGGACGCATGCGAAGAGTTCGTGCAAGAGCAATTGAAGATGCAGCTGCAACAAAATTGAGGGTTTATCCAGTAGCAGCCAGTGGAGTAGTTTCGTTCCTTGGCAAAAGCAGATTCTGATTTTCTAGAACAAGGGAAGAAATTTTATCGTTCAACTTCATACTTGCACAGTTCTCTGCATGGCGAATTGCATTCCTAATGGAGTAGGGCTTTGAACTACCGTGACAGATGACGACTGTGCCCTGTACCCCGAGCAGTGGCGCCCCGCCAATTTCAGTATAGTCGCCCCTCTCTTTCAAGGCCTTGAACGGCCCCTTCATCAACAAATATCCTAGCTTTGCCACCCAAGATTTCTCAATTTCTTCCTTGAGAACCTGCCTTACAAAATCAAAGGTCCCCTCTGCCACCTTGAGCGTGATATTACCAACAAAGCCATCGCATACCACTACATCTACTTCATTCTGGTACATCAACTTGCCTTCGATGTTCCCATAAAAATTAAGCGTGCTCTTCTTTAGCAAGGGATAAGTTTCCTTAAGATTTTGATTCCCCTTACCTTCTTCTTCACCGTTATTGAGAAGAGCTACTCGTGGATTATCGATGTTCAACATCGTTTGAGCATAGGCTCCCCCCATCAGCGCAAATTGCAATAAATACTCTGGTTTGCAATCCGTATTGGCGCCAATGTCTAGAATCACGAAGGGGCGATTGCGTTGTGTGCTCGGCATGAGGGTAGCGATGGCAGGCCGATCTATTTTTGGAATGGATTTAAGAACAAATTTGGCGGTGGCCATTGCAGCGCCAGTGTTGCCAGCGCTCACGACAGCATCAACTTCTCCACGCTTGTGCAGATCCATCGCAACGCGAATTGAAGAATCCTTCTTTTGACGCAATGCTTGACTTGGAGATTCATGCATTTCCACCATCTCCTCACAGTGGACAATACGCACTTTATTTGCTGAATGCGGCATGTTTTTGAGTCGGTCCTTGATTTGAGTCTCGTGACCAACAAGAACCACTTCAATGCCTAATTCGTTGGCAGCTCGTACGGCTCCCTCCAACTGGATGGATAACGGGGAATCTCCCCCCATCGCATCAACCGCTACTGGCATGCTTGTACAAGATGGTGGGTTGGAAGAGGGGATGAACACCCCCTCGGAGGATTCTGATGATGATTAAAACTGCTGCTTAACTTCCATAACTTGGACACCTTTGAAGTATCCGCAATGCTGACAAACTCTGTGAGG